>CAMWMM010000008.1 GCA_947175285.1 uncultured Lachnospiraceae bacterium | reverse complement strand
AATCAGACAAATCGTGATCTGTCAACTAATATAGATGTTATTTGAAACACGCCAAGTTGGGCGTGTTTCAATTCTAGTTGACAAATGCATGTTTACAAATTGCCATGGAAAGCTTTTAAATACGACAAAATAGGACGCATCTGTTTCTGTAATTTGTCAACTAATCATTGTGGATTTTGAAACACGCCAAAAGTTGTAAACTGATGTTATAAGTTATAATATCATTTATAATTGTACCAATTTGTAATTGTGATTTTTATAAAATGAGAAATTGCAATCAACTGCATTAATAATCAAAAACAAAAGTCATAATCTATTTCCCCAGCTTTTCTGAGAAGACTTTCATTTTTCCATATATATGTACATCTTTTTAATATCGGTTTGATCTAAGGAATAGCATATACGCAAAAACAGAACAGTTATACTATCAACTGTTCTGTTTTTATGAACCAGCAACTATCTTTATGAAACTTCCACTCTTGTCATTGCCCGCATACAGCTATACATCAGCATTGGTATCCCATTACGGAACTCTTCATGCTTGATCCTGTGTGGGATTACATCTGACACCACCGTATAGAGAATGCGTACTTTTTCTGGTGGCAGATACTCCTGTTTACTATACTTCGTGGTGCTTAACAGTAGATCCAGGTTATGCATGTAAAACCCTATTACACCAAATTCATATGCTGAATTATCATTTTTGAAATCTGTCAGCGTTTTCCCATAGACAGCCCTTTTCAGGGTTGACGCAATTGCTTTTCCATATACGATATCACTCAGTTTAGGAATGCTATCCGTAGCCATTTCTGTATTTATGGAAAGTTTTTTCGTCTTTGCTATATTGTCAAAAAGCTCATCGACCTTTGTTACATCCTGAAAAGTACATTGAACCGTTGGTCTGATCATCATTCCTGTAAATGTAACATAATGCGTGAGCAAAAACTCATAATATCCATTTTCTTCCCTTATCGCTGGTTTACTCATCAGTATCTGCTCGTATTTTGTTGATGGCTTCCGGAAAACAAGATGAAAACCACGCCCCGACATGGATAATTCGCCGTACAGATATGGTAATGTTAACAGATTATCCCTGATCTCCGGGGGACATTTTGGCTCAATATCCAATACTACAAAGTCATCTAATGCCTGGTTTAAACTGTATGCCGCATTTGTTGCGTTCGGAAGGATGTTTCTGACATCATACAGGTCAACAAGTGGCATGTTGCCATTCTTAAATGATGCCCCGACAACTTTTCCCTGTGACCTTAACAGATTCATGTCGATTGGTTTTTTCTTTGAGGTAGATACAGTCCACCGGCTGTTTTGTGCAATAGTCTGTATGAAATCATTTTGTATGAAAAAATCTAAGTTGATAATCTACGCCTCCTTTAATTGCAGATCTGGAACACCAAAATCTCTGCTTCTTAATAATATATCAAAATACTACATTTGAAAATACCCAGATACAAAAAAACAGCTATTGCAGACATGATCTGATTGTCATGCAATAGCTGTACTGATTAAAACAATGTTTCCTTTACTGCACTTTCAATCGCCTTTAATTCATCACTGCTGACTTTTCCATAACATGATTCCAGCCTGCATTTGTCTACAGTGTGAATCTGTGAGCATAGTGCAATATGGTCACGGTACTTCTTCCCCTTATTTTTATTAAAAAATGACCTGTCACTGATCCTGACCGAGTTTGGGCGTTTCTTATCTTTTGAACTGACATATACAATCTTGACAGTCCCTTCGGTCTGTAGGTTCCCGCTGCTGCTTATCACAATACCAGGACGGTTAGACCAGAGCTCATGGCCTGTTGGAACTTCGCCCTGTGCTATATGATAGATCTCACCTGTTTCAATCATGCTGTCTCCCTCATTTCATTTTCGATTATTACCGTATTTCCGGAAATATCACTGGTGTCCGGCGCGGCTTTGCTTGTACAGATTGCCTCATATGCGGCTCTGATGCTGCTTGACTGCTTATGCGCATTGTATGCAAGGATACATTCAGACTGTCTTGCCCGTGTGAGCCCGACATAATACATACGCTTTGCTTCTTCCATACCAGCCTCATGTTCATTGTACAGCAGTATCACATTATCAAATTCAAGACCTTTGGCGCTGTGGATGGTGCTGGCTACAAAATTATAACGGCTTGTATCCTGTTCTTTTTTCTGCTGGTTCCTCATGCTTGTAAGCCGCAGCTTCAATGCATTCTTCCCTATTTCATAGTCGATGAGCGTCTGAAATGCGTAATCTGTGAAATCCTTCAATGTGATCACACCGTTTTGCAGCACCATATCCTTCGCTGCAAGCCCATCCTTGTTCTTTATCATCCATTCGCTGATGCTCTTTTTCAGTGCAGCGTCGGCATTGTCATTATATACCCCGATTTTTTCCTTATTGCTGAGGATATGGCGCATTATTTCCACAGTCGCATCATTACCCGCTTTATGCGTGTAGTCGTTCCCCATCAGACGTATGTATTTTGAGAAAAATGTCTGCTGGTAGTTCTTTGCAGGAACGATATTGATAAATGAAGCCTGTGGAAACATGATTTTGATTATGTCCTCAAAATTTTTAATGTCACATCTTCTGTACGCAAGAAATGTCACCTGTTCATTGTTCGTAAGTTTTTCCGTGATCCAGTCCTTTATTTCCAGCAGCATGTTCGGCATATACTCTTTTAACTTGCTCATTCCCGGAAGGTTGCTGTATGTAACTTTCACATCTTCCTCAAAAGGCCTTGTATTAAAGTCATTGGCATGGAGCTGGATCCTGGCATATTGGTTTGCCTCAATGTTTGTGAGCATCAGATTTGCAAAGTCAAGGATATTCTGGTTTGACCTGTAATTTGTCTGCAGCTGCATGCATTCAAATACTCCGCTCATTTCGAGACAATTCAGCGCTTTTGGATTTGATGCCCGAAACTCATAAAGGGTCTGTGAACAGTCTCCTACAAGATATAAGCTTGCCTTATGCCTGATCACATAATTAATGATATAGATAAACTCAAAAATGGAATTATCCTGTACCTCATCCATGATTATATGCCTGCATAGCGACGTATTCTCTATGAGACGGTCGGCTGCATGATAACAGATTATGGATTCCAGTTCAAGTGTTGTCTGGTTTATGCTGTCAAGCAGATCAATCAGTTCCGTAAACTGACTGCCGGCAATATACGATAACGCCACAAGCCCGGCATTTGTATTATCCTTCATTTTTCCAAATGCCCTGATGACATCATGCGCAACCGGGTTCTGTTCCATAAGCTCTGCGTTTGCCTGCAGTACATTTATGATCGTATCCGGAGTCGAAAGATTGTGCGCATAATTTGTTGAATAGATATCATGGATCATGGATGCGATCGTCTGCGATCTTGCAGCCGGGGCAATCTCTTTGATATGGTTTGCTGCAGCGTTGGTAAAGGATAATACTGTTACGGTTTTCAGGTCTACCCCGCACTGCTGCAGATATTTTAATCTGCTGTTGATCACTGTTGATTTTCCTGTCCCTGCCCCTGCCTGCACGATACAGCATGGCTCGGGAGATGTGATCGCCGTTATCTGCTCCGGAGAAAAATTGATATCACAGCTCCTCCATGGTACTGGATTGAACGTGTTTATGTCTGGCTTGATAGCTTCCAGCATTTCAAGCTTTGCGTTCAGCAGTATGTTCAGATTAGCGTTTGCGGCAGCCTCTAATGCTCCGGGAAATCCCTGCTGGATGCTGTTATAGATATACTTGTAATCTGTAAGGTTTACCGAATAGTTATCCAGTGTACGGCAGAATGTGACAATGATATCCTCATCAGTCCCTGTTTCAATCATTGCATTCATAATTTTGGGGATCGCCTCGTCCCACAATTCGGCTGTTGCCTGTACTAAGTCATACACTGTCAGCTTGTTTACATACTCATTGACCATGTTGACATCAATATTCGGGGATTGCGCTGTTATCAGGTCAATATCAATGAACAGCGATGAAGTCACGGTCATTTCATATTTTCCATATTCATTTTTACATATGATCCCAATATCATATGAGCAGTATGTACTTTTATACTTATTTTCCAGGTCGGTTGCAAGGATCATATAGTCCATTGTCAGCGACAGATAATATCTTTGTTCCTCCGGGACCGTATCTGGTGAGATACATTCCGCATTACCTGGCAGTTCGTCATATTCGAGTCTGTCCTGTATGTACAGACTTAACGGTATGACCTCAAATACCGATGTCCCGGTTGTAACCGTTACTTTCTTATATGGATACTGGATTGGGGGTTTTACCACTTTTTTAGCGTCAATGCATGGAAGGAAGGCACCGTTTAAGAGTCCCCGCTTTTTTCCTGAACCTGTCAGGTTTTTGCTGAAGAACTGTGGTGATATGATCTTCTTTTTCTGGGAGAATATACTTGCTACTCCCGTTTGTTCATTTTCGTTTAATATGATTGGCATGTTCGTTCATCCTTTCTTTGGATCTCATATTTTGCATTTTTCCATAATAATAGAAGGGCAGGCAATTGCTGCTGCTCACCCTTCCATCAGTCTGTTGTCAATATAGTTACATATCGTTGTCTGTATTGGTCTTGCGCCGAACCGTACATCAAAGCTTTCCTCACATAATGTCTTTAATGCTGGATCAGAAATCTCATCGTCCAGCGGAGCGCCTGGCTTTAACCGCTTTATCATCTGGACTTCTTTCCTGTACGTATCTTTCATGATATCCTCATATAGCTCACGTGTAATCTCGTGAAAGGTCAGTTTATGATCAAAGCGGTTTATGAGCGCAAGTTTAAAGTGTTCCGACAGCTCTGACACCGATACACTGTGCTTTTTCCTGTTAAGACCTATCGGACTGCCTGTATCCATCCGTCCTGCATTTGTTGTCGCAATGATGATTGATTTGGAGAAGTCAATGATTTTTCCATTGTTATTCTTTAGGTATCCTTTTTCAAACACATTCATGAATAAATCCTGCACTGACTTGTGTGCCTGGTCAAATTCATTCAGTTCGATAACCTGATATGGGTTCGTATCAAGGATGTCAAACGGCATTTCCGCGTTTGAATCATACCCCACATATCCGGCCGGCGCACCGATCAGACGGTTGATGCTTGCCTCTGAATAAAATTCGGCCATATTCAGCTTTATCGGCTTTTCATCCGTACAGTACCTTGCAATGATATTTGTTACTTCCGTTTTTCCGACTCCTGATGAACCTGTAAACAGAAAAGTAAGCGGACGGCTCATTGGTCTTACATGCATATTCCTGAGCTTGAGGATTTTTATGATCTGTTCAAGGATATCGTCCTGTCCTTTGATATATTCCAGTTCTGAACGGAGTTCTTCCTCCGAAAAATCCCGCGGCTCATTATGCCCTGTCGCAATCTTTAAGGCAGTCCTTATAATCCCGCGTTTGGACAGATTGATGCCGTTAATGGAACGTCCCATATTTTGAATGTTCAGATCCGGATCATTCATCAGCTTATATTTCTCAATGACTGCATTTGCAACAGCGCGGTCAATCAGTGTCACTGCATTATCAGGGCGGTGCGAATCATTAGAACAGTATTCATCGGCTATGTCAACAACATTCCTGCCTAAATCCACATCGTAATTGATCGGCATCTTATAATGGTCAGTCAGTTTTTGGACATATGTATTTACAATCTCCAGTGTCTGGTCTTTCGAGAGCTCATCTACAATCACTTTTGTAAATCTTCTCTTGAAAGCCGGATCAGTATCTATGGTCTTTACCTCCTGTGTTGTTGTAGCACCAATAACCCTTATTAATCCCCTGCTCAGAGCTGGTTTCAATATCTGCGCAATCTTTTCATACATATGTTCTTTAAACAGCATATGAAACTCATCCAGAAATAATATTGCCCTGTTTCCCTTATCCGACAGGAAATCAATCAGTTCCCTTACTTTTTCCTCCAGCTCTCCTACCATATTGCTGCCTGCCACGATATCCGAAATCTGCAGAGAATATATCGTGTAACCATGCAGTAATTCTGGTACCGATGCATCCTTTACCTCAATCCTGTGTGCCAGTTCCTCAACGATCTTGGTTTTTCCGGTTCCTGCCGGGCCTACCAGCAGTGCATTCGGATGTGATTCACCAATCAATACAGTCATAAGCTGGTCTATTATGGAATCCCTGTATAATGCTGGTGTATGGTCTTTTTTATTTAGATTTTCAAGGATTGTCTGTGAATCGGTATTTTCGGGTTGGTTCATCAACCCGGTCATCAGTTCTTTAGGAATATTTGTTATGATCCCAATACGGATATCGCTGTTACTGTCTGCATTATTATTGTTATTTACTTCATCCGTTAAATCAATTACAGCCATACCATCAATTTCTCCTTTCCTAAAATTAATTTTTCTGTTTCTGAGGCATAAGGATATGCCTGCATATATTTGGTTCAATATGGTACATGTTCTGGCAGAATTCCTCTGCGTCTTCCCTTACATATTCCCATGATGCTTTTGACGTATCAATCGGGGCATAATATAATTTTCTGGGATAATCCGGCCGCTCATCCGGTGGATAATATGCAAAATCCGTGATCATCAGGCTGATCTCTTTTTTTCTTTTGGCAGATTTCATGATATACTGCCACACGACTTCAAAATTTGTTCCGCCTGTTACTTTGGGCACCTTTTGAAACTGCTGATATATTTCAGTTATAGTCCGGCCTTTAATTTTCAGTCTGGTGCTTTCCGAAATCACATGGCTGAACGAATTGAAATATAAGTTAACATTCAGCTTTTTTGCCATTGTAATGCATGTCAGGATTGCGTTTTTGTAATTTTCCTCTGAAATAGATGTTGAAGTGTCCAGATACAGGTGGATATCCGGCTTATACTGCAAAGAAATGCTTTTTCCGGGGAGATTGTAATTATCAGGATTACGCCGGCTCGGCTTCATGTATGTCGATTTGATCACCTTGGAATAGTTTTCAGACCTGCTCACATTTGCTTCTTTATTTATAATCTTCACAATCTGCCTGGAAAGATCTGCCTTAGTCATTGCAATTTTGCTGAACTGGAAGATCTTCCTCTTTTCTGTATCCTTCTTCTGTTTGTTGAGCAGGGCAGTGTGGTTTTTAAGCTTCATTCCAATAATCCTGCTCTGCAGTGCCGCTGCGCTTAACTTCGATATCTGGTTAAGGGAGAGCTGAAAATATGTCTGCTCCAGTGCGGATTTTATAGTGGATACATCCCGCACGATTTTATTTGATGGCGCCTTTGCAATATTTTCAACATTCATTAAAAGGATACACTTAGGTACCAGCAGGTTATTGATACTTGGTGCAATTAACCCGCATTCATCCGGGTTCTGCTGCGCAAACATTATTGAATATTTCATGACCAGCCGCTCAAAGGAATATGCATCACATCCCTGTTCCCTGGTATTCCTGAGAATAACACCATCTATCAGTTTCGGCTTCAATTTTTCAAGATCAGCAAACTTTCGTATGGTGTTTATATCCAGTTTTGCAGACAGACTGCTTACTTGGTTTTTCACAAAATTTATATATCTGTCATAAGCAGTATCATTTCGGAAGTAAAATGTGGGATGCGGCTCATTGATATAAAAATATGCATTTACACAAAGCCCGTCTTCATCCTTGTTTTTCAGATACTCCTTACACGCATTTTTTATGTCTGATGGGACATAAATGACGGTACTTGATGGGATGGGCGCATTTACAGAAGCATTTGCCTGTGATATGAATACCTGTGATGCACGCAGTCCGTTTCTGTAACTCTGAAGCGTTTGTTCCCATATATCATTTATAGTTTTATTCAGTTCATATTTGATCCTTGCCTCAATAGCATCCGCAAGGATCAGTCCGGCAAGCATGTCTGGTGTTACCTGATTTCCATTTTCATCAGCTGCTGCAACGTTTTTCCCAGATCTGTAGATTGGTTCTATTATAGATACTGCATTTTTAATCAGTTGCCCATTATCCAGCGCTTTGCTTACATCATCAATATAAAATGGTGTAAGACTTACCCTGTTGTTGTTTTTAAATTTTACTTTCATTTTCTTTTTCCTCCCGTGGCTGGTAAAGACTGCACATTGACCGTTGTTCACAAGATGAGATCTCCTGTTGTTCACACTTTGCATAAATTGGGCAGTCCTCCCATACTTCACATGTTGTACATAAACAACCTTCACACATTTTCAAGCTCCTCCACATATTTTCATTAAAACTGTTTACAGGTATGGGACAATCCGTCATCCCATACCTGACTGATCCCCTTATTCATCATCATCAGAATCCAAGCATAGACATTACCTGAGCCATTTTGCAGGTCATTGAACATATTGCCGCATAGTTTACATCATTTATCTGGTGGCTGTTCCCAAGCATCGAAAGCGTCTGTGTGTCCTTGGAATTTAAGGAACTGATTGCCGGGGCAAGACACTCAAGAACTTTTGTATTATCCCTGTTGTCATATAGTGTATATACGAAAAGCTCTGATTTCTCATCATTGCTCAGGGTTGCAATAAAATTGTTCAGGTCATCTCTTGAAGAATATGCGATCATTTCCAGATATTTAGCAGGTTCAGTAAGGGTAATGTTCTGGATCTGCTGGGCGTTTTGTGTCTGGCTGCACAATGTATCAAATATCTCCTGCACAAGTGCAAGGGAAAACGGCGTCTCCCCGCTGTGGGCCACAACTGCCTCGTATAACAGACTGATGTCATTTCCTGTCGTCGTATTGAGCATCCCGATCAGCTCATGATCAGTGCATTCATTTAACCAGTTTGATACAGACGTGATCGTCCTGGGAACTGTCATCTGCTCCATATTTTCCTCATCATAGTCAATCTCATAAACAGCATTATCCTTCTCTTCACTGTCCTTGCCCTCCGTGTCATTTGCTGTAATGCACACTGCATCCTGGACAATATTGTTAGGATATTTTTTGAGTACTGCCGATACATATTTGTTGAGGTCTGGATTGGCATTCATGAACGTACTTACATCGGGCTCCACATGGTACATGACAAACCTGGTAACTGATGCCTTATCAAGCGAGCATACATTACCTTTATCATTACCGGCAATGATGACTTTCAGGTTGTCAGGTATATCCCTGTCACCAATACTCCGCAATGTTGGGATTGACAGCGCCTCAGAGGTTACGTCCGGTGTCGTTCTATTGATCTCATCAAGGAATAAGATCGGTGTTTCATCAGCATGTTCAAGAGCATAATCAATTGCTTTCCTGATCACAATATGGGGATAAAACACCTGGGCATAATCCTGTTCTCCCTTATCATTTGCTCCTACTGGCACAAGACGGCATCCTGTAAGGTCAGCTTTTTCCGCAAGCTGGTTAACCGGAAGCGTGAAACACTTTGTATTGAGTCTCTGGGCAAGGCTTTCCACCCAGCTTGATTTACCAATCCCGGGATCGCCGACCAGCATTGGTACACAGTTGTTTTTAATGTCCTTTTCTACGACTCTCGTTAGATTTTCAAATTTCATACTTTTTTCCTCTCTTTTTGTAATTTTGAGTATTCTCCAAAAAAGACCGTCTGTGGAACACAGACAGCCTTTGAAACGATTTTTATTTTTTCACTATCTTCTGAAGGTCCAACAACCTGTTTAGTGCATATATATCCAGCTGTTGCATACCGCCCTTTTTATCTGCATCATCATATACGGGACTGCATAATACATAGCTTATATACATTCCATCATTCTGGATGATCACGCCTGCAGGTACTTCTGACACAGCATACTTTTGTAGGAGCTTCTGTCCTTCGGACTGTCTTGATGCCACCCAGTAAATATTCTCTTTTCCTGCTACTTCTGTTTTCAGGCTATCGTAAACAGCTTCACAATCCCTGCATCCAAACCTATAATATATGAGGATATTTCCTGGCTGGTCTATATCAACGCTCCTATCCGTAACAGGAGTATTTTGTATCGCTTGGATTGTCCGCAACACTCCAAACCTCTGTAATGATTCCAGGTCAGCACCATGTATATATGCCACCACAGCTATTACCATATATGGAATAAATAATAATGTGGAAAGTAACGCCAACACCTTTTCTATCCTTTTGGACTTTGGATGTGGTTTCCTTTTATTTTGGAAAATGCTTATCAAAGAAAAGATAGCTATTAATGCAGCGCCTGTTAATATGTATACCAATTTATTGCCTCCCCGTATAATCTCCTGAAAAAAGATGGCAAAGGATTACCTCTACCACCCTTGTTTTACGTTTTTATGCAACTCCTCCCATAACTGCAGTCCTGTTCTGCTGCTGTCCAGGTGTTCCCATTCGGACCATAGGGCTTACTGTTGCCTGATTCATCTGTGCATTTGCGTTCCTGTTTATATTTCTCTGTGGCTGTGTTGCTGCTCCATAAGCATTCTGTCCGGCTGCGCTTCTGTTTACATTTGCTGTCTGCTGCATTGCTGCACCAGGAATGTTCTGTCCGGCTGCGGCTCCAGCCTGCCTCACTCCGTTATTGTTCATGACGCCCTGGGGTGCAGTATTATTCATTGTTGCAGTAACAGGCATGGTATTATCTGCTCCATAATACAGTGCTGGATCAAATGGCATTTCCCCTTCAATCGGAAGTGCTTCAGCAGGGCTCTCCGGAATATTGGCAAAACCGTCAGATACATAAGCATTGTTGTCAACTACTGCCTTATCTGACACTGACTGCGGCATTGAAGCATTCTGCGCCTTATCTGCATTGGGTGCAACATATAATACTCCCTGGCTTGCAAGCACCTCTGCGAGTGAATTAGGCTCATAATATCTGATCGGTTCATCGACCAGGACATAATCAATGCCTACTCCCACACCAGCCGCTGTATCAAAAATTCTTGCACCAACTGTTACGGTTAATCCCGTATCCAGCTCATGCTCTAATGGGTGTGCTCTGTCTGCAATCCCCTGTCCGGCAAGACCAGTTCCCGCATATACGGAATATGCTACTGGTGGAAGGTTCCGGCTCTTGCTGGTAGCATAATATTTTACTACATTTGTCGTCTTTGCCGGCTTAAATCTCTGCTGCATGATCATCACGACATCCTGCGGCAGTGTTTCCGGGTTCAGTATCCTGGGATTGTCGAGTGTAAGCTGGCAATATGGTTTATTACTGGGTCTGCCGCCATGCTCCTGCGCCCTTTTATTGGCAGCGATCAGTTCCTCACCTTCATACATTTTGGTAATATGTGAAAAACTTACTTCTCCCTGAATATTAACTGTGATCGGTGCATACTTTCTCAAATAATCTAAATTGCTGTTCATTTTTTGTTCTCCTTCTGTTTCCTTTTTGTTCGATTTTGTTCCATATTAAGTTTTAATGGGTGTTATCTCGTTTTATTTCAACCATGGTGCAAACAAGTATTCTAATTCATTTCATATTATTTTCCCATTAATCGGTTGATTTATACTTTGTTTTGTGGTAGATTAATTCTATCACATCATTTTCACAATTACAAAGTATTTATTTCACGTGATTATAGGAGGTTTTAATTATGGATAAGGATAATTTCAAAAATACCTGTGTCTTTGCTGCATGTGGTGTCATCTGTGTTACACTTCTTGGCATATCCACAATGTCTTATGCAAACAGCATGTATACATCTGATACAGATACCCTTAATATCGAATTAGATGATAGTCTGTATAACGGTTTACTCTCACTGTCATTATCTTCTGATAACCAGGAGGGTTCTGATATAGACAACCTTTATGTCTTTATCAATGGAAAGGAATATCCCGTTATTGAAAACGGGGACGGACAGCTTGTCGCACAGAATGTTGGTCCTGATGATTCTTTAAATATCACGGATGATATACCTCTTACTGATGCTGCCGGGTCTTCACGGTATTCTGTTGATGCAGACGGCAACAAAGTATATCATATTATCTGGGGTGATACCTTATCAGAACTTGCTGTAGAATTTGGTAACTCTGTAGATGAACTTGCCGTTTACAATCATATTCCTGATCCAGACCTGATTTATGCGGAAGATGACTTATACCTCCCCAGGTAAATGGGAAGATAATCTTAAAAGAGACCTGGATTTATGAATCTTCGCTTTCCATGTCATCGAATTTCGTAATGATTTTGTCAACGAGTCCATATTCCAGTGCTTCCGCTGCAGACTTCCAGTTATCACGTTCTGTATCCTGTGACACTTCTTCATATGTCCTGCCGCAATTTTCAGCAAGGATAGAGTTTAATACTTCTTTTGTCCTGCTGATATGTTTTGCCGCGATCTCAATGTCGGTCGCCTGCCCTCTTGTGCCTCCTAATGGCTGATGGATCATCACTTCTGCATGGGGTACGATATATCTCTTGTCTCCTGATGATAAGAGGATCGAACCCATGCTTGCAGCAAGCCCGATACAGTAGGTGTAAATCTTACTCTTTACTAACCTCATTGTATCCAGGATTGCCAGCCCTGCTGTTACGGAACCACCAGGGCTGTTAATATAGATATGGATTGGCTCCTCTTTACCTAATGAATCCAGGTATAAAAGCTGTGCCATGACAACTTCTGCCATTATATCGTTTATCTCACCTGTCAAAAGTATGATATTGTCGTCCAGCAGCCTCGACGCAATATCCATTGCCCTCTCGCCATCATTCGTTTTCTTGATGACCATTGGAACTGTATTCATTTGTAATGTTCTCCTTCCTTTTTTACTATTGGTTTTAGTCATAGACCTCCTTCACCATGGAAACCGAGTCTGATAAGACTCGAAAGAATGAAAAAACCTGGAGGAAAAAAGAATAATTTAAGAAGCCGCTTTTTGTTCCGGAAGATCAACCGTATATCTAATGGCATCAAGTAGTCCCTGCTGTGTACTGTTTTTCTCGTCAAGTATCTGCAGTATTTTTTCATCTATTGTGTCACTGCAGACAATATGGATGATTGAAACTGCATGGTTTTGTCCCTGCCTGAATATCCTGGAATTAGTCTGAAGATATTCTTCCAGGTTCCATGTAAGCGTATACCAGATCAGGATATGGCCGCCTTCCTGAAGATTAAGACCGAATCCGGCACTCGCCGGCTGGATCAGCAGCATCCTTATCTTTTTTTTATTCCATGCATGGATTGTTTCAGGTTTTCCATCAAATACAACGGCATCCTTGAAATGTTCTGTGATTGCAATGACATCGGTCCTATAATGATACGCCACAAGCAATGGAGACTGTTCATTATCATATATATATCTGAGCTGTTCTATCTTTGCTTCGTGTATTTTTACATAGTCATGTGCTGCATTAGTATAGACTATTCCGGAAGCTATCTGGGCAAGTTTTGAAACGAGTACCGCCGGATTAACTGCCTTGATCAGTTCATTTTCAACGAAAATCCTTGAATCCTTTACCATCTTTATATAAGTCTGGTATTCTTTGGAAGACATATATGCCCTGACCGTATTATAAACCACTGGCGGCAGTGTCAGGTTTGAGTTGTCAAGGGATACAGCAATATCGCTTATTTTATGATAAATCCGCTGTTCTGCCCCGATTACCGGCATCCACTCGGTTACTTTATTCCCAATTGTTTTCCATGCCATAAAATATTTCTTATGATACTCATACATTGTCCTGCCCAGTCTCTGGCCGCAATCCAGCAATGCTATCAGGCTCCAGAGGTCATCAAGCCCATTAGGCGCCGGTGTTCCAGTCAGTCCTATCATGCGCTCTGTATAAGGCATAACGCGTATAAGGCTTTGGGTCCTCTTTGATGCGGGATTCTTAAAAGACTGGTATTCATCAACAATGAGCATTGGAAAACACCATTCCGTACCGAAATATTTCACCATCTGCTGCAGCAGATCACGCGATATGAAATACATTGTCGGTGGCGCCGTTTTCGCTTCTTCAAACAGAAGTTCCCTTTTCGCTTTCGTCAGTTCCTTTCCCTTTTCATCAATGAGAAATGACTTGTACCTGATGTCAATGTCTATCTTATTCATTTCATCAATCCATGAAGAACGTGCAATTGCCTTCGGTGCGATGACAAGACAGTGATACTGCATCCTGTTGGTAATCACAAGTTCACATACTGTCGCAAGCGCTATCCTTGTTTTTCCAAGTCCCATCTGCAGGAACAGACCGCATTTTGGAGTATCCACGCAAAAATCCACAAGCTCCTCCTGGTATCCATGCAGACCAAATATTTGTGAAAGAATTTTATTCATACTCTTTTCCTCGCTAAAATTATATTTTGGTATAAAAACATAATAGAACACAAAAAAAGACACTACCTGTTCAGCTTGGTACTGTCCTTTAAATACTATTAAAAATGGAAGTTATTTAACTCAAATCCATTATTGTAATATTCCTTTAAATCGTCTATCTCGTATTGCGTCCTTTTATCAAATGATTTAGGTAATTCAATACCCTCATTGATGTGCCTGTACATATTAATAAAATTATTTACATGCCTGCACTGGTCTGAAAAAGTTACCTTATAATGTTGCGGGATTGACTGGATAGCCCGGTCATAATGAACTGTTTTAAAGCTTTTTTTGCCATAACTCATACTGCCTTCATACATATTGATACTCAATTCTGTAGTACCTCTGTCGTTTTGTATCTGCAGTTTTATTTTTTCACTCCATACATTACCTTCATCAGATACTTTAGAAGGATAATAAGACGCTATCAGCAGCTCCCTCAGACTTTTATTCTCTTTATTTGCATCTTCATTAATGCATCGCAGATATGTTTCAAATAAAGGGGATTTTTCTTTTGTATAAGCATCATAAGCTGTGCGTCCCGTGGCTTCGGTTTTACCAGCGACTGTTATATCCGGAAAAATTGACACAAATTGAAATCCGATATCATTGGCTTCTTTGCAGATGATAAATGATATCGAATATGACTGGTATTCTTTTCCATCTGAAGATCTAAAACCATGCCCGATAGGGATATCCAACGGCTTTCCGGTTATTTTTATCTTTTTGCCATACGCTATTTTATCATCCGAAAGCTTATTCGATAGCAGTGGAATGATTGATTCAAAAGACTCTTTTATGTAATGGTTTAATCTTTTTCCACCAATGTCAAAAACAGATGCATCGTTTGTGGGATTTGATTCTTTGAATAACCGGTTGATCAACTGTTCATCGCTCAATCCAATATGCTTTTCTATGGCATGTGGTGTCATTTTTATGAATGACTGCACTCCATAATTTTTTATATATGCATTGATCCGGTTGTAGGTCTGCTCTTTGCGGTTTACCATATCAGTCTAACACCTCAGTTTTCATATCCAGCTCAATCTGCCATAAATCTTCATCAAAAACTATCTCCTTCATTTTTTCAGCCATATATTCAGGATCAATTTTAGAGATCATCACCCACAAGGTATCTGACATTTTTCCATTATAAGAAATTGCAGCTTCTGGAATCGGAACATTTTCATATTTTGCATTATCGTGTAACCTATGAGCCGGCATTTCCATGTGAGGTATCCCTGCCTGATCCATAACATAACATATGCGCGTATCCATCTCACTTGCATAAAAAAATACTGTTTCATGTTCCAGTAGTTTGTTTTTGTCCAGTTTGACCATTATGATATACCTCCCTTTCTCCTAATCATTTTCTGACATTGAATACCCTTTGTCAAGACCAAAAAAGTAGGCAGGGCTGTAATGCAATCCTGCTATTTCCTATGCCAATATCATACAGTCAACTAAGTAATCACCATACGCCATGCTTAATACATCCTGTATGCAGTCTGCCAGGCACCGATACTTATCCCTCAGCATTTCTTCCAGCAAGATCTGCCCTCCATCTATTTCCGGCATGATCTTATGTATTGGTTTTTTTTCAGCTTTTTTACTTATGCCGTTTCTGTTTCTTTTTTATAAATAGTACCTCCGAATCCATCAACTACACCAATAGCCCATGAAAAACCATTTATACTATTGTCTCTAAATCTCCTGGGCTTTCGACTGACTGCCCTTTCTTCTCCAGTTTTTAATGTAACTCTTTCCGGCGTTATTTTTGTAACCATATATTCTTTTGGTTCTCTGGTACATTTTTCACTATTCCATACTTGCACAGTGAAAACATCACCGACTTTAAATGGATGTTCTGGCTTTTCTTGTACCTCATCAGATAAGATATTTTTTATTTCTGCATATGCTGCTTTCCCACCATATCCAGCAGCCCCACCTTCCATAATGGAATATGAAATATTTACTTTTCCGGTTCCTGTCACCCTGCATTTTCCCCATCTGTTAAGCTCCACAATGTAACCTGTTTTTATATTATCCTGAGAAAATGCAACGCCACCAACTTCTTCCATACACTCATGATAATAGATTGATTTACTGATTGCATTTTCTATAATCAATTCTGTATTTTCTATCCACTCTTGAACCATTTCCACAGTGATGATTTCGCCGTTATATCGCTTAAGCTCTTCACCGTTTTCAATTCTTTCAAGATATTTCCGATAAATTTCAATATTTTTCTTTTGTGCTCTGATGGTCTTTTCTGCATCTTTGATCCGTCGGTCAATAAATCCTTTATCGGTTGGCCTTGTATCTTCTGCCGTTTGTCGTGCTATAGCTGCACGCTCTGCATAATATTCAGATTTTCTAAATTCGTCAAATCCTTTTTCCCATGCTGAAAACATTCTGTTTCGCCTATTTGTAAATGCCCGGCCAGCGCTACTGTTAATATTCGGCTGAGTAAAGAAAGAAATATCTCCGTGCATGTCATTGATGGGCTTTTGTAATGCTTCCGCTCTATCCTGTGCTTTTTCTGACTTGTGATCATATCTTTCTGCCCTTGCCTCTGCCTTTTCAGCTTTACGTTCCATCTGCTCCGCAAAAGTCAATGTTTCTCCAACTTTGCCGCCGTTTACAAGCCCTAACTTTTTAGCAACTGCCTCTGCTCTCCATAAATTAGGAAATTTTGCACGGCTTATCCATGCACCAGATTTACGGCTAAATAGGAAATTACTTTTGATTTCCCCTTTTAAATCATCTGACAATGCCATATAATCCTCTTTATCAAAATGCAATTCGATTTTTTGTGTTTCCATGTTCATAATGTAGTTACTCATATTTTTATCCTCTCTTTCTTTCATTTTACTAAATATGTTATATCTCTAATGATTACCGGATGCCATTATCCTTAACGGCTCTGCCTAAAATTTTATATATCATGGTGGTCACCTTTCCAAATCCTTTTCAAGCATACTTTGCCCGAAATTCCTTATTTAAAAGGGAATTTAAAATGCCAATTTGAACTGCCAATTAAGTACATATTCTATAATAAATCTGATAATTCTTTCATTTTGTCATGACTAAAGCCAAGCGTAACAAGTACCTGGTTTATTCCTTCTGCGTACCCAAAATGCTGGTCAGCTTTTCTTAGCTCTGTATTTCCTTTCACTGTGTCTTCGTTTACAAGCTGATTGTATGTTTCGTATTCCTTATTCGATTGCTTTGCTTTTTTAATTGCGTCATACATCAGCTTTTCACATTTTACATATTCTGCTTTGGTCATATAAATCTTACCTTTTCCTTTCCCTTTACTTAGCTACTGATAACCTCTACTCTTCATAGCGTTAGTATTAGCATGTCATCTGTCCCAACAACAATTTTTCTGTCCTTCTACAAGTCAAACGATATGTCTACGTATTCTGATAACAATGTTGACAATCATAACAATACTCGTTTTTGTTATTTTTTTATCAATCATATCTAAATCCTTATTTAATCATTTGATCAGCTTTTCATAAGGAAGGATTTTTATGTAACTGCTAATATAAAAACAGCAAAGTCATGGTGTAATCCCATCACCTTGCTGCTATGCCAGATACTTTTCATACCAATAGCCGCCGTTACAATGTTTTTCTTCCTCCTCTTTGTGCATCTCGTCAATATAATCTATACATTCCCCCTTTGTTTCAAAATGCTTCATTTCCAGATTTCCGTCAAAATCCTTTGGCATAAATACCATCCACCATCCCAGTATATCCAGGTATCGAATGGTTCTGTTTTTATATCTCGTCTTTATGTCCATCTTCCACTATTCCTTTCAGATACTTAACAAGTTTCTATTTTTGCTTTGCTCATTGTTATGTAACTAATCAACATATACCTATTTCTTGGCTGTCCCTATCGTAACAATACAGTGAGTATGACAGAATATCTTCTGGTCTCATATTCATATCATTGACTTCCTTTATCAAACTTTTGATATAAACAGCCGCATCATCATTCACAAACGGCAGTAACAACAGTTCATTTATAGATGATGGAATAATATACAGACTGCTTTCCAATGCATCCGCAAAATCTTTTATAAGCTCTGGATATAGCATACAGGCTGCACCTTCTACCCAGTTCCTATTGCTTAGAACATACATAGGAATACTGCTTTCAGGTACCGTCATACATTCACCATAGTCATATTTTCTGGATTTTTCTTTATTATTTCACACATTACATTGCGCATATTTTTGATCTCATATCCCAAAATCCTTTGCGTATTTCTACCAGCTGCTTCATACATCTGATTTAACGAAACACCCAACTGCTTAAAATGTGCATTATGAATTAAATTCATTCCTGTACATTCTTTTTCCTTTTCTGTCAGGCAATGAAATATAATTGAAAGATCAAGAAATTCCATATGTGGCACATATTCCAGTAACTCTTTATTTCGATCAGTATTAACAAGCTTATATACTATATTATTCCTAATCTGATCAAAATCTTGAATACTTTTTTCATGCATATCTTCTATCCTCCCTTCCATAAAATATTATGGTTTATTCCATACAAGATAGTAATCGTGTCTGGAACAGACACAGAAAACCTGACGACCGACTGTTCCCACTTTTTCCTGGTTCCTCTACAACCACAGAGTACAATAATTTTTGTATTTCTCCTCTAATTCATTTATCTATAGCATCCGCTATCTTTTTTTAACTATGTTGAACGAAAATATAAAAATATATAACTGTTCAGACAGGATTTTGGATATTGTCAAGATCCATAAGAATACGTCAATTTAACCGAAAGTAGATCTACTCCTCACTTTAGACGACCTTAAATTGGTATATTCAGTAATACTTTGTTCAATGATTGAACCTTAAAGAATTAAACACAACGTTTGAAGGTTTTCGCTCATTTTAGAACAGAAATAAAGGATAATGCCGCTCAAATCCTAACTTCTGTTCCCAACCCAAAAACCAGTTGTCACAGACATAAAAATAATATATATTAGACATAGAAATTTCGGCGTGTTTCAAAATCCACAATGATTAGTTGGCAAATTACAGAAACAGATGTGTCCTATTTTGTCGTATTTAAAAGCTTTCCATGGCAATTTGTAAACATGCATTTGTCAACTAGAATTGAAACACGCCGAAATTTGAATTTGAATGTGAGGTAAAAGAAATGGCAATGAAAGAAGATGATTTAGTTCGTCTTATGGATGCATATATGGGGTGTGATGGCTATTATATGAAACCCAAAATAGAGGAAGATGGGAAAAGCAGCTTTTTTATTGCTAAAGATACTGCAAAATCGTCTGATGTAAGTGCAAGTTTTGAACTTGTAAAAGAAGCGATTGGTATAAAGGAAGAAAAAGAATTGCAAGTTTTTACAGGTAAACCAAAAGTTGAATGTGCCGTTTGTGCAGATGTTCCTAATCTGATGGATATAGATTCGGAAAATGAATAATTTAAAGGACTAGTCAAATCGGCATTTACCAAACAGTTAAATTTAATATGATATGAAACAATCAACTATGGAGATATTTTATGAATAATAGCGTAATAAATTATTATAATACATATGATGAGGACGGGAGACTGTTTCGTGATAATAGTCATCAAATTGAATGGCTGACAACAATGCATTATTTTGATGACATAATACCCGCATCTAGCAAAATTTTTGATGGTTGTGCAGGGACTGGAAACTATGCATTCAAATTAGCAGAACAAGGGCATCGTGTGGTCGCAAGTGATATTGTTCCTCATAACATAGATATTATGTTGAAAAAGCAAGCGGACACTCCGATGTTAGAAGATATATTTGTCGGAGATATCTGTGCCTGCAATCACTATAACGATCATTATTTTGATGTAGTGCTTTGTATGGGTGCATTTTACCATTTAGATGAAAAAATGCGTTATAACGCAATGAATCAATGCCTTAGATTGTTAAAAGATGGCGGTCTTTTGGTTATAACCTATATTAATTTGATAACAGTGCTGCATTTAAATTTAATGTCTAGGCTAGAAAACATAAGCGAAATCTTAAAATGTTATAGTGAAAAAACTCTGGGAGATTCTTTTGAATATATGATACCAGAAGAAATCGAAATAATGGCTGAAAAATATAAGCTTACAATACTCCATCACCTAACATCAGATGGAAATCCACTCGCACGAGGCGCAGATTTTAACAAGGCTCGAAAAGAGGATTTTGAGAAATATATGGAGTTACATTTGAGTACATGCGAAAATAAAAATCTGATAGGTTCTGGTCTTCATGGACTTGTTTTTTTAACCAACAACTAAATTCCTGTTTTGATGACCATTTCTTCATTATAGACAATAAAAATATATCTATTAAGGAAACAATTGAATATATGGTGTTAGTCAACAGCTGTGTTGGTATGCATATTCCTGGCAATCACGAATACAAAAATACCAATCTTTGTATGTTGTATTGACACACTTATTGACTAACATCATATATTTGGGAAATCTAAACTTCCTTTCTGAAATGCAAATGTCCTAAATCAGGACACCATTCTGCTGTCCATGGAACACTCTTATACCAGACAAAAAAGCAAAATAGATGAGCATTTTCGTTATTTACTCCTTATCCTTGATTTCCATATTATCAAGGGCATATTGCAAAGCCATGCCAATCAATTCATTTCTTGAACGGTTAGTTCGTGCAGCAAGGTCATTATACTTCTCTTGCAAAGCCCGGTCTATGCGGATAGTCATAGTTACGGCTTTATCTTCTTTTGGCACTACAACAAACTTTTCCATATTCAAAAATACCTCCATATATTCTGAATACATTATAATGTGAATTGCTATTAGCATTCTATAACATAAAGTATAGTTTTTATTCAATGCATAAATGATATCAATAATAATTTGATATTTGATTTATTATGTGATATCATGTGTTTATGAAAATTTAGCATAAACGTACAAATACTCAAACAGATATCATACTAAATATTGAGACAGTCATACAAATATTATCTGATAGTAGGAAATTACTATTTTGCATGATATAATACAAAATACTATAGAAACTCTTTGCCAGAAAATCTTTACGCCAGTCAGGAGAAAAAATGAAACGACAAATTTATATCACAAATCAGGAAACACAGAAATGCAAAAATGTGGTACTGGCATTTAATGCTTTTCTTCAGCATGCAGATATTTTGGTACTTGATACGGGCAAGTATGGATTTGCTCTTTTAAAATATTTTGATCATGACGAATTTGGTTGTATAGAAACATATATAAATAGCAATGAGCTTTTTGATGCACTATGGCAAGAGTGGTTAAAGGAAAAATTAATATCTCTATATGTTAATACTTCTATAATAAATTATGATTACGAGGAAATGTTCAATAAGTTATCTGTAAAAACACAAAATGAAATTCTCGAAACCAAAGAACACTTCATATACATTGCAAATAAAGAAAACACAGATTTCCATTATACAACTACTAAGGGATTAGATATAACAAATATAGAAAAAGACAGATGTGAAATTGTGGCACAGATATTCAGAAGAGATTTGGAAAAGTATGACATAATTCTAAGAGATGCCGGAAGATTTGGCTTTATCATGTTAGAGTATTATGAACCAAAATTAAATTTTGACTGTGCAATTATTTTTACTGACAGTCAGACATTGTTTGATACATTGCTCATCGAATGGTATGATTGCCTTATATCGGAGCTGATGGAAGAAAAACAAGCAGAAAATATTGATATAGATGATTTCTATAATAATCTATCAGGAGAAGAAAAAAATAAACTGGAAAACAGGAAAAGAAAATTTATAAATGAAGCAAAGAAAACAGCATATTTCGTAAAATATTAAAACTACACCTTGGAAAGAAAAATTAATAAAAGCTTATCATCTTTAATATTTGGAATAAGACAGGTTTTTCCTGGCAATACTGATAATGCTACTGACATAAAGCTGGAACGCCATTTTAGTTATGAAAGGTGTTCCAGCTTTATCATTTCCTTTTGATATATAACAGGGCTTTCACTTCCCATGGTTAAAACAAGTGTAGCTCATACTAACGTAAATTGATCAGAATTATTTTCCCAGCCATTTTTATATGTTTTTCTAAGAATATAATTATAGTATCCATAATTCAACCATTCTGGTTCAAAATCAGCGCTATCCAATGAATTATTGACTACCATGCATGGTGTAGCAAACTCTATCCCATTAATCCTTTTAATACGAGACGTTCCAGCTATTATAGCGTTTTCATCGTGATAAACGTCTTTTATCACATGCACAGCTAGTTTTTCAATATCTGCTGTTTCAGGACGTATATATGCTGCAGCTAAATATATTATTTGATTTCTGAATTCTATAGGGATTTTTCCTGGATCGACATAAAATACCCTGTTACATTTTGGAATTGCAACAGGCGCTATTTCATTGTCATCATTTAAACAATATGGTACTTTAGTACCAAAGTTGTAGATATGCTTATCTGGACAACTGCTGATAATATGCTGGAACATTCTGAGGTACTCCCTCTTTTCCGGAAACTGATATGGCGCAATCTCCCCGAGCAGTTTCATTCCCATTTCATCCCGGAACTCGTCCATCTTGCCATTTAAAGCTTTCCATTTAAGGATTTCCATCAATGCCCAGTCAATTATTACAGGGTGATCAGGCGACTTCGTTATTAAGGCTCCATTTATACCGCTTAGTTGTCCGCCACGTGCTTCTGTAACAGTTATGTCGTTAATGGAATTGCCCGAATAACCATTATAAATGCCTTCAAACCTATTATTTGAATCTTTGGAGACAAGATATACGACTTCTGGCCTTATGCCAACATGAACTTTGCTTGCTTCATGCTCCAGTATGTCAGAATTGATCTTTTCATCCATAATGGTATATAATCCATCCGTATTTGTAGATATTACCTGTGCCCCTTTCAATGCCTGTGCCTGTCCGATGCGCCATGTAAAGAGCTGCCCGATTATCCTCATTGAAATGATACGGTTGTTCATCCTTATAGGGCTTTCGTAATTTACGTCTGCAGCTCCTGAAGCAGATGTGAGTATCAATTTTGTATTTTCCCTCATAATGGAATATAGCTCCCTCTGTTCTATAGAAAGTGTCTCATCCCTCATGAGATTCTCAAACATTTCCTTGCTGCGAAAAATCTCCTCATACCTGTCATATCCAAGTCCCTCGTTTTTGAAAGCTTCCATGTTACAGAGAAGCATCGTGTAATATGATATGAAATCTTCATGGTTGGCATTTCCAAAAGACGTGATTGCATACTTTTTATGTAGTTTAGTATCACCATTAGAGTCTTTGGGAAAAAGCTCCGGTTTTTCATCATACCCGTGTCTATTTTGTTCAAATGCCTCAAGTTCCTGATCCAGCATATCCTTATTGTACTGAGCCCCATGCAGCCCTCCTACGGAAAATGTCACATAACAGTCTGAATACCTTCCTTCCTGATCCATATATGGTACATTTATTTTTCTTGCGAACTTGTCCAGCTTTTCTGCACCTGAATCTAACATATCATTAAAATTCTTACCCTCAATGGAGCGGTACATGTCTACCATTTCTTTAAGTTTTTTAAGAATATCCTTTCCCTGCTCATCCTTTACAAGCGGACGCATCTGTTCTTTGATGAATTTATATGTTTCATCAAGAACATTTACCTGTGGTACTCCCAATTGGGCAGCTTTATCCTTTGAAGGATAAATAAATGATACAGTGTCAATATCCCTGAGAGTTCCATATGGACAAAGGCATTTCGATACAATCTGGGATGATGTTGAATTTACAGTCATTCTATCATACCTTATCCTTTTCGCCATAATATCAGGTTTATAATTTTCCCTTCCCAATCCTGGCTGTTTTTCATATATTAATTCTGGATAATCTGAGATCAACTGTCTTTTCAGTTTTAATGTCATTATATAGTTTTTATCATGAAAAAGGTTTTTCAGATTTTCTGCTTCAGAAACAACACTGTATAGGATTTTACAGAACCTTTCTGTTTCTTTGTGTCCTCCCAATCCTGTTGTGGGAATATTGAAATCATTGATCTGATACCCAAGTATTCCTGACTGCCTGTCAAGCTCTGCATCAGGCTGCCTTTCATTTAAACGGGCTATGTCTACATGCCTTCCTGTCATAAACTGATACCGCCTTACTTTTGAGGCATTTGTATACATAACAGGTTTTAAATATCTTCCATTAATCCTATAAGTGCCTTTTTCTTTAATCTCATTCTGATCATTGGTATATATGTATTTCAAACGCTCAGGCATGCTTTTCTTAAAATACCGGCTATTTAATTCCTCATGAAACTGATTCATTACTGCTGCAGTCGTTGGGGCAAACACAGCTTTTCCATCTTGTCCTGTTCTTAATACTTCACACAGATAAAGAGCAAGCATCGAACTACCATAATTCCAGTTATTATACCCCATGATATATGGATATCGTTCCGGGTTATAATGGTCATCCGTGTCACAGGTTATTGTATAGTTCATACTGTCAATAACAAAACCTGTCAGTTTAGCCAAACGGAGATTACTTATCATCTCCAGAAGATTATATGCTGTTATCCCTCCTGTAAATCTGCTTTCGCAATCTCCGTCATATTCAACTATATAATTTTTTACTTTTCCTATATATTTATTAATATTACTGTCAAAATATCTATTTTCGCTTAGATAGTATATTTCGAACAAATGATTTGTTTCATAGTATAAACATATAATAAATATATCCTTATAGGACTTAATGTTATAATAGATATTGTTACATTTTTCTTTTATGTAATTGTTCATATTGTTTTTCACCTTTCCATATTGCCAATTCATGCGGCATCCTCATAATTAACGCAGCTGCCACTGGCCTTCAACCGGTAGCCGCTGCGTTGTATGTTTATAGATTATGACTTCACTTCTGATATCAAAAACATTATCAAGGATTGTAAACCATTATTAACTGATAACCTGCGCTACGAAATTAGTAGTCCATTCACCCATATAAACAGATTTTGTAAGCTCCCCAGTAAGGTAGACCGTATCTGTGTCATCTGCTGATTTCACTTCTTCCGGAACTGTATTCCAAAGCAGACATGAGAATGCTGGTGCTAGTGAAATCTTTGTATGCTGATTTTCTTTTATAGGTTTAATCAAACCATGCCGTTGTTTAAAACTAAGTATGATACGCGGCAGCTCAAAATCTTTACCATACGGCGCATATCTTTTCAGGTCATTAATGAGACATTCCCCATCATGTTCAAAGTCAAATATATTGCTGTCAAAATCCATATGAATATCATAATTTTCAAAAAATGCTTTTCTGTCCTTCCTGATGTCACAGATCTCTTCCGAAGGAAACAGTCCATCAAATTCATTTGATAAGAATTCAAAGAACTGATACAGCTTATCAGCAATGACCGTGATCCCACATTCGCATTCATGCCCTGCACAATATGCCGTTCCTGACCGGTTAACATTTGATACAAACTGATATGTATGCGGACATCTTACAGAGCCTTTATATACTTTTCTGCCATAACTTTCATCATATATGGGTGTATCATTTAGAACTACCGTGGGAAGTCCGTTTTTATCCATCATTTTAACTGCAAGGAGCCCAACGATACCGAGAGGTGCTGTCGTCATATAGATGTATTTCCTGAACGGCTGCTCATATTTCCCATCTTCATTCCCGTTTTCTTCTAATTCATCCATTTTATGACGGACAAGTTCTTTCCGTGCTTCGTTTAATCTGACAAGCTGCTCTGCATTTGCCGATGCAATCTCTGGCGAATTGAAAAGCATTCGATAATACAGCATTGGATCTGCATTCATTCTTTTAATACTATTGATCGTGGGAATAACAGTATATTCAAGAAATGCCATGTCAAATTCATTATAAGACTGTCCAATCAGTTTATTTATGAACAGATGGAAATTATTATATACATTTTGTACGACACCATCGTAGCAGACTCCCTGCACAATTTCGTCTGATCTGTCAATGGGAGTGATATAGTTCATAAAGTGCAGCATCTCTCCCACAATATGGTGGTTGATACTTAGAAGCGGCATTGCATCAGCCACAGTAGCTATTGCGGCAAAATGTCGCAACAGGACGAGATCATTCATAAATTTATCATGATCTGGTATCTCTCCAGAATATAGCTGCGCATATCTCTCAAATATCTGATAAACAGTATATGCACCACAAACATCTGTATTTCCCTTTAAAAAATCATTGTCAAGCCGGTAATTAACAATATAATCGGCTTGCAATGATTCAGGCTCATTTGGAAGATGGTGGTCTGTCACAATAACTATAATGCCTTTTTGCCTGGCATAATTAATGGCATCCTGGCAATTAATACCTACATCTGAGGTTATAAGTACTTCTATATCACCAAGATTGTCTATGTCATCTCTTGAAAACTCATAACCTTTTTCAATGATCCTTTTTGCTATGAAAAGATTTGCAAATCCAAGCATGTTAAGTCCAAGGTATTTTACCACCTCTGACATAAGTCCATCTGTGTCATAATCAGATATAAGTCCTATATTGGTATCACGTGACAGACCATGTAAAAATCTGCACACGTCATCCGTCTTTTCTATCGCTTTGCCATCATAAGCCATCAATCTCTCTATTTTATTTCTTGTTAATTTACGCTTCTTTAAAAATATTTCAAAATAATCCATATTACTTTTACTCCTTTTTTATATTTGCTATTTTATTTATATTACCATTAATGCATAAATAAATCAAATAAAAAAGAATGTAAATTCGATATTATTACTGTTACTTTCATCTATAAGAACATACTTCAATCACGGAATAAATTCCTGTCACCTTTATGCTTCTAATTTTAATATACCTGAAACATAATGTTTTCATGATCTGATTCCTTACTATGTAGTGAATTGAAAAATCAAATATAGACATTCACATTTAAACAATGAAAAATCGAATATATATTCTTTGGTGCCATATCCTCTTATGCTCTTATATCCATTTTACGATTTGTAACACATTTATTTGAAAAAAGCCCTTAAAACACTTTAAATACTGGATTTATCCTGTTACAAAAAATGGATTATTCTTTTAACCGATTTGTAACTTGTTGCGTCAAACTCATGTAACTGCATGTTTTCAAGATTTTTTTGTAACAAGTTTTCTCATTATTGATTTATTTACTCCAATAACTGCATCCTGATAATGAATCTGATTTTGTAACAGGCTGTTACAATAGCTTTACTTGCTTCTGTAACAGCCTGTTACAAAATTAGATAACCATGCTGCTTATATGAAATGATTGTTCTTGTTCATTCTGGTTCCCCTAATTTTAGATAACTGATGAGATAAACATTACAAAAATTATATTATATGTGTATTTAATATGTACCATATATGTATTATCTTACATTTTTATTTGTTATATTTTATTACCAATATATTATTGGATTTTTATACTAAATATTCACTATTTATGTACCATATATGTAAGTAATATTATTTTCATTCAATTATAATAAGGGATTTCTCAAGATAATATCCGAGCCTGCAGGCAGGCTGTAATCATTAATAAGTTGTTCAAGAAAGGCACCAATGATAAACTGGTGCCTCCCCTTGTTCTTGTGCTCCGCATATTCTGCATCCTTTTTTCGCATTATCAATCGTTTTTTAGTGGTCTGTTCCAAATTTTATCAGATTCAAGTATACCCTCTTTCCCATAACATAATGTTTCGTTTCTCACATAGCGAACCTAAGATATCCGATTTTTCACACAAATATTTTTCGTATGCTTCACGTTCTTTAATATCACGAATATCATAGCCCAGTTCATACATTTCATCTGTCTCACTACCCAGCGAATCATAAACAGAACTATAATATGCATCTTCCAATTCCTTATCCGATAGGCTAATTGCCCATTCCAAAAGAACATTCTTTTCTGATTTTTTCAAAATCTAACCCCCTTAGGAATTGTCATGAAATAAAGTATAATTCTTTTGCTTAAATTACATATGTGTTATACTACCTTCAAAAGTACATTTTGGAGGTAATTATGGAACAGTCAGAAAATATGATCCGAAAGGTCGCACAAATAATGATATCAGTCCTGGATGAAAAGCAGCTCAGGCTGCTTGCCGGAAGCCTTGCAATAGGATATGGGTACGGAGGGCAAAAAATTGTATCCAATTATTTTGATCTGACTCCGAAGACCATGTGTAAGGCTGTTGCGGAAATAAACAGCGGAGAGTATTCAGAACAACTGGGATCAGGACGGGCGCGAAAGCCCGGAGGTGGGAGGAGAAATGCCCTAGAAAAAACCCCAGAGCTGCTTGGCTTTATTGATGGGATCCTCCAGGAAAACACTTACGGAAATCCCATGTCTGTCATCTCATACACATCGTTAAGTTTAAGGGATATCGCTGGCCGGGTGAAAGAGGAGCTGAATGTCGACATCAGCCAAAATGTGGTCTCAAATGCGCTGGACCAGCTTGGGTATAGCAAGCAGAAGAACCAAAAAATGGAACAGGTTGGCAAACCGCATCCTGACAGGGATGCACAGTTCCGGCATATAAACGAGACAGGGAAGCGTTATCTGTCTGATGGTGCGCCGTTCCTTTCGGTCGACTGTAAAAAGAAGGAGAACGTTGGGAATTTCCAAAACGAAGGCCAGGAGTATAGGCATGTGGGGGATGCACGCAGGGTGCTGGATCATGACTTCCCTATTGCGGAACTCGGCAAAGTAGCCCCTTATGGCATATATACTGTAAATGACAACACCGGGTTCATCAATCTGGGCGTGAGCCATGACACAGCGGAGTTTGCAGTGGAAAGCATAAGACAGTGGTGGTATGCTATAGGATGCCATACATTTCCAGATGCCAGGAAGATCTATATAACTGCGGACGGCGGCGGAAGCAATGGGAGCCGGAACAAACTTTGGAAACTACAGCTGGCCAACCTAGCAGCCGAAACTGGCCTGGAGATAGAGGTTTCCCATTTCCCGCCTGGGACATCGAAATGGAACAAGATTGAACACCGCCTTTTCTGCTTCATAAGTAAAAACTGGTCAGGGAAACCGTTGATAGATATTGAAACGATTGTCAGCCTGATTGGTTCAACAAGCACAAAAAGCGGATTAAAAGTAGTTTGCGATGTGGATAAGAAAATATATCCAACTGGAATAAAAGTTGATGACGAACAATTCGACAATATTGACATCAGATTTCTGGGTTCAAATACGGGGTGGAATTATGTTATAAGGGGTTTCAAAAATTAACATTTATTTCGTGACAATTCCTTAACTATCCTGATTGAACATTTTTTCTTTCCTTGTCACATTATCCCTGACGACCACCTGTGGATATTCTTTCAGCAGTTCATCTTTCCTATGCAGTGCTGTTTCCATATCACAGCAGGTATATCCCCAGCTGTACCGTTCACCGTTTTCATCAAATGCATGAACATCTACACCTTCCCATATGAAATCGTCAAGATGTGCACTAACATAGATGTGTCCCTCAATGATAAAATCAGCCAGGAGTCCGGCCATTACATGCATTGCATCATTATCTTCATATAGTGTCTTAAACGTTCCAAGTTCTCTCTTTTCCTTCTTGCCGTTGACAAAATACTCGATCCACAAGTCCAGGTAGATTCCCTCACTGCCTCCATGGGCAAGCTTATTGATCAAATCAAACTCATAAGTTTTAATTGATACTGGTTTATGTGTCGCCAGCCCGTAATCGAGAATATCCGGAAGTTTGCCTTTTTCTTTCAGGATGTCTTTGATCCTGTCAAATAGTTCCTCTGTAGTCATTGGTTTGTTCATAACATATAAAGCCTCCTTAAATTAAAATTTAACAAATCATGAATAACTGCAAATTTCTTCAATATGTTCAAACTCTTTATAATTTTGTTACATCCTTCTATCTGCAGGAATCATGCTCGGATATCCGTTTTTAATAAAAGGTTCATTTAAAAGCATAAAAAGATGCATCCCTCTGTAGGAATTGAACTTTGACTCAATATAATCAACTATTTCATAGACCTCTTCCAAATGATCTGGAATTGCAAAATCCTCCTCTGTATAATATTTTCCATTTTCTTTATGTACATATATCTTTATGTATCTCATTTAAGCAATCTCCTCCTCTTATATTTATTACAGAGCATAAAATACAATATTATTTAGTCTCTGCCTCATCTGATTACCTCTACGTCATTTCTCAGGATTATATCCGTGCCTGCATGCAGGCTGCCGCCTCCCAATGTTTAAAACAAAAAAAGCAGTCCTTACATTACTGTAAAAACCGCTTTAAAATCCCTAGGATGACAACTCTACAATTTTTTTACCTAGCATGCTACTTGTGTCCCAATACTGCTTTGATCTCATCAACGCTATAGCCATATTGGAATGCAATCTGCTCATCAGATACTCCGGCTTTGCTATCCGCGATAATTTTTGCCGCAATCGCTAATCCCTCATGTATCCCTTCACTCCTGCCTTCACTCCTGCCTTGATTTCTGCCTTCATTCCAACCTTCATTCCGTTCATAACTCCTTACTGCATTCAGATCAGCCTGTGCATATTTTTCCGCTAATAACATGGCTCTTACCTCCCTATTTTCAGACAATTCTTTTACCTCCGCTATGATATCTTTCATAAAATTAATCTC
>CAMWMM010000007.1 GCA_947175285.1 uncultured Lachnospiraceae bacterium | reverse complement strand
AAAGACACAGGGAGATTTGAAACAGCAATTATTGAACTGGCAGGTAGAATAAGGGTTGATAAATTTAAAGAATATTCCAATCTTATTAAGGCAGGAAGAAAAGGAGACTTATTTTTAGCTGAGAAAAAGAATATCGATTTTGAATTTTTGGAATCGGTTGTCTATGCTGAGAACGAAGATATTTTGTATTCATATCCAGCGAAGTATGATAATCAAGAAAATTCGATAATATTTATGGTTGATGATTTTGGATTTGTTATAGTACGTCATCAGCTTAAAGGGTGGTTTCTAAAAAAGGCAAGCGAGCATGTATGCGTAGCCCGGGAATATAATAAAGAAATTACGCCACATATGTTAGCAAGGTACTTGAATGCTTTGAAATTGTGGGAAGAAGATGAAGATGAAACAGAATTAAAAAGTTTATTGGAAGAGTGTAAGATAAAGGAGGATGAGTTTAGTTGTGCTCTCAGAGAGTGTATAATGAATCTGTTATGATTGGATTCGGATTTGTCGGGTAATGTCAAATGATATAGATTAGATTTTAAAATTAATCAAACCAGATTAAAGAGATATAATTATGGATGATATTTTCTATATGAGTTCTAAAAATGTTAGAATAAAGGATATTGATGGAATTGCAAAAAGAATAAATGTTAAAAAGACTTTTATGTCCCAATCAGCAGATGTTCTAGAGGTTGAATATTGTGATGGAGTTATGGCAAATTGGTTTTGTATGAGACTAGAAGATTTTCAGGAATTAGAGGATACGAAGTTTTTGAGTGACAATAAAATAAAATCAATTTTTTGTATTTCCCATCATCCAAGTAACTTTCCATTAATATTGCCTCATATAAAAATATTGCTACAGGAGTATGGTGGTTGGATTGGAAATGATGCAGAAGGTTTTCAACCCTGCTTTAACGTATGGAGTATAGATTTATGGCCCTTCTAGGGGGATAGCGGATAGAAACTACTCACTATTTCAATAATTATGCTGTACATCTAGCGGCTGATGTTGCTGAACTAAGAGTACTGCTAGGAAATGCGGGATATGATAGAAGCACTTTCTTTTTTGGAGGAACATTTTTCCTCAATAATCCTGATGAAGAATGTATTCCTCTATTTTTGAATTCATTTGGAGGGAAAGATGGTTTCGGTGTTTACCAGGTGGTCGAAGATGTTGTCATGAAATATGACAAAGAAACAGTAATGCCTCATGCTTTAAAAGCTTTAAACAATGAATCTGAAAATGTAAAATATTGGTGTATTCAAATTATATCACATTTTCCGGATAATAGATTGTTTAAGCCATTAGTTGAATTGTTGGAATTAGAGGATGAAGATATTAAAGCAGCAACAATTACGGCATTAGCACAGTTAGCTCTAAATAATTTATGTGTCAATGAAGTTATAAAAGTGTTAGAAGACGAAACTGAAAGAATAACGGACGAAGATATTAAAAACAGTAACTGTGCAGAAGGAAAAGTGAGAGCTGCAACAATCGAAGAAATTAAGGCTTTAGGATGGGATAAGTATATTGTTAATACTGAAGAATAATTTGATTTAAATGTCTTTGCATTGTTTGGAGGTACAAATTGATGGAGGATACAAGAAAAATAAAAGATATATATGATTGTGAAGCCATCATTTCTGATGAGGAATTATATCCACTTCAAAAATGGTATAATCAATTAATTGACAAGACACTTTCTGAAATTACTGTGGCAGATGTTTTGAGAATGATACGTCAAAAAGAGTTTATTAATCTGGCAATGTCAAAGGCAATAAAATTTTTACAAGATGATGTATTTATTGGCGAGTTATATGAAGGAGAGATGCTTAAGAAAATATCAGAGATGGATAGTTCGTTTTTAATGTCTTATACTGAAGATTTAAAAAGTATCACAAAGAATGCATTAGAGAAAAGTGTAATACATGAGTGGTTATATGATGGAGAAAAAGATGAATTTATAGAGATATTAAATGTTATAGCCAAAAAGTCAACATAATGATTTGTAACATTTCTTTTGATGATCCTTAAATGCTCATGTTACAATGGCGCTCACTTACCATCAGGACGGGCAGGGCAGTACTACTTAAGGGCAATATACTATAACCCAGTAGTAGGAAGATTCCTACAGGAAGATACCTACCGTGGAGACGGACTGAAGCCGTATGCTTACTGTGCGAATAATCCGGATGACACGCTTGTGAAACAGGTTAGTAATGAGGGTGGTACATACTCTAAAAATAATAGGTTGGCATTAGGGCTTAGTGATTATTTAGATGATTTTGCATCTGAAAATAATTTGGGAATGTTTGAATTGCCGTTTGATATTGCAAATGATATGAGCGGCGAATATTATAAGCCAAGTTAAAATCATCTATAAGAACAGTCGAATTTTGTCAAAGAGATATTCCATGGTTATGAATAGTTGTAGAATATCTCCGTTTTTGTCATCATTTATAATTAACTTGTTGAAGCAGAAAACAGTACTACATTGCCATGCGGAATACCATCATTGAGTGGGTTGCATAATCCTTGTAATGCTTATGATGCTGATGCGAAACCAAGTGGAACTCCAACAAAAATTATTGATAAAATGGATGATATTACAAGGCGTTCTTTGACAAGATAATCGCGTAATCCTCAATATGGACGACTGGAAGGGTAATATAAATGAATACCCATTAAAGGTTTGGAGGAAGTTATAGTGGTGAAAGATGGGAAAGTATTCTCTATATATCCATAGGAGGTAAGATTGATGTCAATATGTGTATGTGGAAGAATAAAAAGAAAATGTATTGATGAGGATTTCTTAGAAAGAATTCTTAGAGAGTTCTTTTCACCTAAAAGAGATATCATTAAAGAAAACAATCAAAGATGTGTATCATACGAAGGTATATACAGTGAAGATAAAGTAACTATATCTTTTATAAGTGAAAGGAAACCACCATATAATGTGTATGATTCAAATATTATTAATGATGAATTTGAATATGCACAATTAATAATATTTGACATAGTGAAAGAAGAAGCTACTATTGATACTTATAAGGAAATTATAAATTTTTGCACTTATTTGAAAAGCAAAGCTGACAGTGATATTTTGGTAACATCAGAAGTGCATAATGATATATGTTTATTGAAAGGAAATGAGATAATATGGTCTAAAAAGATATCTTGGTGCTAATGATAAGGTAATATTTGGAACTGGTGATAACTATGTTCATCAGTCTGTGCCATTGAAAGGGGTGAATAGCATGAAGATACCTGATTTTTTGAGATCAACGTATACTATGTTGCATCAAGCATTTCCAAATGGAGTAGATGAGGAAAGCTATTGGGCACTGCTTTATTTGCTATATGACTATATGGCTGATGAGAACTTGGCCTTAATTATGTCTGCATTTGTAGATAGGTCGTGGGGAGTGATAACAAATGATATTAATAAAATACCTCAAATGAAATTTAATAAAAAAGCAATAAAAGAGGTAAAACGGAAACTAGATAAATGTGGTTTTGAAGATTGGAAAAAAGAAGAATAGTTAATGGAAATGTCAAGCTATTACAGAGGGCTATCAAATTAAAAGGAGAGTGTGTGTGGAAAGCAGGTTATTGATATGAACAAAATTATTAGTCTGGAACAAATGTCGGATTTTGAAGTGTATAATCCAATAATAACATTGAATGAAGATGTAGATTTTGATAATCGTTTTGTGGTAATAAGTACAAATCTAGGAAATATTGCGTTTTCGTATTATGATTTGGGACCTGCTCCTGATTATATTATACATGATACAAAAATGTTTTTGTGTTTTGGACAAGGTTATTATATTTTGGATTTAAAAGAAAAATGTATATTATATAAAGGTGACGATGCACTTGGTGCTCTCTTTGAAATTATAAAATTTGATTTGCAATCTTGTGTTGTATTTATAGGAGAACTGTCTGTAATATGTTTCGGGTTAGAAGGAGATTTGTTATGGAAAAATACTTTTAGATATATAATATTTGATTGGTCTGTTACAGATGAAGGTTTAATGGTAGTTTTTGAAAATGATGAGAAGAGATTAGTTTTATTAAAAGATGGGAATGGTATCTGTATAGAATAAATTTAATTCGCTATCCGTTGATGAGCTAGATGCTCTATGGTAAAAACGCATCTAAAGGTGGACTTATAGGTACGATGAGAGGAATTTCCATTGCTTTTCGCGATAACGAGCCTGTTCCGGCGTAGGAAATAAGTCATTTTTACAAAAACCATTGAACAGATTTTAAGGGACTGTATAATTGGAAGTAGTGATTATTTATTAGTATGTCATCCCTAAGAAAGGATGTTAAAAAATGCAGGCAAAACAGGTTGATTTTTCTAAGGGAAACGTTACGCAGAATATCATACGGGTAGCGGCGCCTATGTTAGTGGCGCAGATTTTGAACCTAATGTATAACATTGTGGATCGGATTTACATAGGGAGGATTCCCGGAGAAGGACTTCTTGCATTGGGAGGTGTTGGATTGTGCTTTCCGTTCATTTCCCTGATTACAGCTTTCACTAATCTGTATGGAGCGGGAGGCGCTCCTCTTTGTTCTATTGAGCGGGGACGGGGAAATAATGAAGAGGCAGAAGAAATCATGAATACCTCTTTTTATCTGCTTGTAATCACAGGAGGGATTCTGACAATTTTGGGTAGCATTTTCTGCAGCCCTATTTTGACTTTGTTTGGTGCATCTGACACTTCTCTGCCTTATGCCCTGTCTTATATGCGGATTTATCTGATGGGAACCATATTCTCTATGGTTGCTCTTGGGATGAATCCTTTTATCAACTCTCAGGGATTTGCGAATGTTGGTATGACTACCATTTTTCTTGGTGCTGCTGCGAACATTATTTTAGACCCGATTTTTATTTTCCTTTTAGGTCTTGGTGTGCAGGGTGCAGCTTGGGCTACCATTTGCTCCCAGATTTTATCGGCGGTATTTGTTATGCATTTCCTGATGAGCGGTAAGGCGGAACTGCGCATCAGACTGAAAAAGAGGCCATCCCTGCGCAAAACCCATATTTTAGATATTATTGGACTGGGAAGTGCCAGCTTTGTGATGCAGTGTACAAACAGTCTGGTACAGATTGCCTGTAACAGGATGCTGGGAGCCTTCGGCGGAGATATTTATATTTCCACCATGACAATCATCAATTCTGTGCGCCAGATTCTGGATACTCCGGTATTGGCGATTACCGATGGTGCATCACCGATTTTAAGCTTTAATTATGGTGCAAAGAGGTATGAGAATGTAAAAAAAGCAATCCGCGTTGTTACTATGTCTGCACTTGTCTATACTGCGGTGGTATGGGTGCTTATTTTGCTGCTGCCGGAAATGTTTATTGGAATATTTAACAATGACGATTCTCTTCTAACGGTTGCGGTGCCTGCAATGCGTATTTACTTTTTTGCCTTTATTTTTCAGGCACTGCAATACAGCGGACAGACAGTGTTTAAGTCCCTCAATAAAAAGATACAGGCAATTTTCTTTTCTCTGCTCCGAAAAGTGGTGATTGTGGTACCGTTGACTTTCGTATTGCCATATCTGGGAAATCTTGGGGCAAGAGGAGTGTTTATTGCCGAACCTATCTCCAATTTTTTGGGCGGAAGCGCTTGTTTTCTTGCAATGGTCCGCATAATATTTCCTGAACTTATGGGAGCGAAAAGGAGCGACGAATTATGAATTCTGTAAAAGTAATGAAAGATTTAGTTTATCAGAAGAACATAGGCAATGCCGGAAAGCAAACCGCCCGTTAGACGGGCGGTGCTGACTCAAATTGAAATTTATTTAAAAATAAGATTACCGCTTGATGTCATAATTCATATTCATCAGATTGCGGATAGTTTCCACATCATCCGTGATATTGGCATCCCCGCGGATAGTATGTTTAATCGCACTGCTTGCTACCGCGAAATTCGCAATGTCCATCGGTTTATAGTCGTGCATGATGGCATAAATGAGTCCGCTTGCAAAAGCGTCTCCTCCGCCGACACGGTCTAAGATATTGAAGGTAAACAATTTACTTTCAAATGTATGATTTTCATACCACAAGAAAGCTTTCAGACTGTTTTCACTGCCGCTGATGGCATATCTGACATGGCGAGCAATACATTTTAGATTCGGGTATCTTGCGATGAATGCCTGGAAAATTTCATCCTGCTGCTCATAGCTTGGCTGCAGCGGGATACCATCTTTGACATCGCCTTTACTGTGGTTATTTTCATCTTTCCAGAGATGATACGGTTCAATACCGAGCAGAACATCTACATAGGGCAGACATTCGGTACAAAAATCTCTTGCCTCTTCCCATGACCAGAGCTTGCTTCTGAAATTACCGTCAAAGCTTACTGTGATGCCTTTTTCTTTTGCGACTTTTAAGCAGTTCATAATCAACTCACGGCAGTTTGGTGAAAGCGCCGGTGTGATACCGCTTAAATGAAGCCATGTAAAGCCGTCAAGGAGAGCATTTAAATCCACAGTGCTGAAATCAAATTCCGTAATCGCGCTGTGCTTTCTGTCATATGTAACTTTGCTGGCACGAATACCATATCCGGTTTCTAAATAGTAACTTCCAAGGCGGTGGGTAGGAGTCTGTTCCGGTGTACTTAAAATAACCGGCGTACAGTGGACGTCATTGCTGCGCAGCATACGAATTGCGCTTTTGCCGATACTGTTATTGGGCACTACACTGAAAAATGTGCTGTCAATGCCCAGATTTGCCAAGGCAAGTGCGATGTTCGCTTCACTGCCGCCATAGCTTGCCTCAAAAGTAGCCGCCATACGGATTTTTTCATAATTGGGCGGTGTCAGTCGAAGCATAATTTCACCGATGGTAATAAATTTGTGTGTAGTGTCGATATTGGATAACAATGGATTTGAATGTTGCATGGAAGACCTCCTCATGCTTAATTTTATATTTAGATACTTATGTTTTACACTTTTCACCGCAAAATGTCAGCGGTTATAAAATTATTCCTGTTCTTTAGGGTCATGAGTTTCGATATATTCTATGATTGCAATTATTTCATCGCTGCTCATACCCTTTTCTCTTAATTTACGAATAAGGTTTACAACTTCTTTACCTGTCATACAATCACCTGCTTTCTATATTGTGGCTTGTGCTGATTGATACAATGTAAGTATATCACAATATGGGTATAAAGTCTAATCAAATCACTTCTTTAAAAAGTCGCTGAATTCTTTTAACTCTTTTTTCGTATCTTCTGAAAGACTGTTGAACTCCGTGTTGCAAATCGCACCCTCTAATGCATACAAATGCACCAGACAAACGGAAGGGTAAGTTTCTTTTAATCTGAAAAAGGCTTGTTTGGAGCCTGTCTCAATCAGTTTCTCGGGTGAATCGATTCCGACAGATGTAAGTTTTTTCGCCATTTCGCTGCCGATATTCATCATAGATGTTAATTCTGCCATATGTTTCTCCTTCGTCCTTTTCAATCTTTCCCATTTCCCAAATAGAACCAGAGCTACACAGACATTACACAACCTTCCTCATAAAATGGGATTTTAGAATCATGAGTGACAAATTTTAATCCATCTGCTTTTGCCTGTGCAACCATAATTCTGTCAAAAGGATCATTATGCACTTGGTATTTATTATGATATACTAACATTTCCAAAACTTTCACATGGTAATCTGTAATTGGCAACATTCGATATCCCATTTTTTGGCATCCTAATTAAATTTCTGGTTTGGTTGGTTAATCTAGGATTATCGTCCAATGCCCACAGAATAATGTGGGTATCTAATAACAGCTTCATTCCATCCCTCCAAACATCTTCTCTATTTCAGGATTCATTTCGTCAAAATCATAATCATCATCATATAGCTTCTGTCCTTTTGCAATGCCAATCCTGTTCGAAATTACAGTTTTCCCATTTTCTATAGAATCGGGTTGCATAAAACGCTCTATCATATCTAATAAGAATTGTAAATTATCCTCTGACAATCCACTAACTTTTTGTACTACTCGCTCCTGTAATGTCAACTAAAAACACCACCTTTTATAAAATAAACTCATTTTATAACATCCATATTTATCATACTCAATTCGACTATGCTATACAAGTTCCTCTTTGATTTCATCCTCAGACATCTCAATATATGATAACCCCATTTTCCCATATAAAGTAATCAAATCCATTTTGAAAATTCCAAGAATTTCAGCAGCTCTTCCATGTGATATTATTCCCTGTTGTATATAAGGATATAGTATCATAGCATTTATTTTAAGCTGATCATCCTTGTTTGATGGCATTGCAAATTCTAGCATTTCATCAGGTATTTCCATACTTACTACCGCCATTTTTGTTACTCCTTCCCAGACGTATTAATAGTATCCATAACAGGTTCATATTTATTATATATCCAAAAGTCCTTTTTCTCAATCTACTCCTCTGTTTTCACTCTTCTATAATTTCCCCTTTGTTTTGCAAAGACATAATTAAATTGAACATATCTTTAAGCCCCTGTTGATATGTAAAATATGCATATAGAGCCGACTCTTCATGGACGGCAGAATCATATCTGTCTATTGTGCCTCGCATTGACTTTGAAGAATCTATTTTTTCTAATTCTTCAAGCAGCAAGTGTACTTTTTCTCTAATTTCAAGATATTTAGTATTTTGCAAAATTAGATCGTCTAATCTTTCACTCATGGCATGTTCTGTTAATAAATTTATCATTTCATCTTTTTTCATTTGGGTAATCTCCCTTCTTTCAATTATTCTACTCCTCCTCTAGAAACCTGTCTACAAAATATTTCCAGTATATCGGAAATATAAAACTAAACATCTATTAGTTATAATTTTAATTCAAGAGGTGGTGAAAGAAGTGATAACATTTGACCCGCTCTGGCGTACTCTAAAAGAGAAGAACGTCAGCGTATATGAATTGTTAGAAAAACATAAGTTTAGTCATGGTACATATGATAGTATTAAGCACAATCGAAATGTAACACTGAATACAATAGACCAGCTTTGCAAAATCTTGCATTGTGATGTTTCTGATATTGTAGAATATAAAGAAAATGAGGAATTTAAGGAAAGTAATCCAAATTAAATTCTTTTATCAGCGCTATCGTAAAATTTATATAGTGTATTTCGTTTTTTCATTTCTCTCCCTATAATATTATTCGTTCATAGAAAGTAAGTTCTTAATATCATTAAGAAATGAAGCAGCTTCGCCAGACAAATTCCTTGAAAACAATAATCCATAAGGAACGGAAAAATCCCACTCTACCGGCAAGGTTATCAGTGATGGGTGAATGTCCGCCCAAGCATCTAAAGTCAGCAAAAGAGAGCCTGTTACTTCACAGGTGTTGAATGTTTCAAGGTCGTAAAAATAGTGTGTTTCATCAAATATAATCTGCGGGTGTGTCATTTTCAGTTTTTTCCGAAACTCATCTAACTGTATCGTATCACCACCTTTTACCATAATCAGGTGTTCACCATGCATATCTTTGAGCGAGAGTTTTGTTTTGGAAGCAAGTCTGTGATTTTTCGGAACTGCAACGCAAAGGCGGTAGTCTCCTAGCTTATAGAAATTACTGATACTAAGCATCTGCCGGGAATTAAATGAACCAACCATGAAGTCAATTTTGCTCCCCAAAGACTGGACAACGGATAAAATCTGATCATGATAGTCATCATATGGAATGATTTTGAACCGATATTCAGTAGAAGAGGGAGCTATTTCATTCCATAAGTCAAGCAGTACTTTACCCGGATTTGATTATTTTGATACCAGCTACGTGTATCACAATGGCGGCAGTGAGACTGCCATATATAAGTGTCTTGTCAGCCGGCATCCGAGAGAGAGTTTCCGTCTGGCATCAAAGCTTCCGACTTTCGCAATCACGGAAGAAGTCCAAGTGGAACAGATTTTTTCCGAACAGCTTAAAAAATGCGGTGTGGATTACTTTGATTACTATCTGCTCCACAATGTAAACGGCATCCGGTATAAGCAAGTTATCGCGCAGTGTCATATGTTTGAGCACATGCAGAAATGGAAGGAGGAAGGAAAAATCCGCCATATCGCATTTTCTTTCCATGATACGGCAGATGTGTTGGATAAAATACTAAGTGAGCATCCGGAAGTCGAAGCGGTGCAGATTGCCCTCAACTATATTGACTGGGACGCATATTTTGTTCAGGCAAAAGCCTGCTATGATATAATTCGAAAGCATGGCAGACAAATGATTGTCATGGAGCCGGTCAAAGGCGGTATGCTTGCAAAAGCGCCAAAGGAGGCGGAAATGCTTATGAAAGAAACCCACCCCGATGCATCGCCTGCGTCATGGGCAATTCGTTTTGCAGCAGGTCTTGACGGTGTCCTTACAGTTCTATCCGGCATGTCAACACTTGAACAGGTAGAGGATAATGTATCATTTATGAAGGATTTCCATCCGCTTAATGAGCAGGAAAAAGAAATCGTAGCAGAAACAGCGAGACTCTACCGTATGTCCGGTATTGCAAAGACGGCAGATTTTAAGCCATATGAAGCAATAAATCCAAAAGGAATCTCTGCTGCGGCAATACTTGATTGTTATAATAGCTGCATGCTTCAGCCGGTACCAACCTTTGGTGCGGAACACAACTATTTTAGCTCTGAAAAAGCAAAATTCGGGCTGGGAAAAGATGATATCTGTATTCCGGGAAAAATTATATTGGATGATGGCACAGATGCTACCGAACTTGTACATGAAGCAGAAAAATTTTTGAATGATAACTCATTCTTCCAGTATGAAGTATAAGGATAAACATCTGTGAAATGACTAAAACAACACTAAGAGAGCAGAGATTCGAGAGAGTCTCTGCTCGGACTTTGTCTACAGTCTGAGCTGCTCTTATAGGGCAGCTTCTTTTGTCGGAACAATTATTATATATTTTTCACCGAAAGTGATTGTGAATATCATAGATTCAAATTATAATAAATATAGTTTGATGTTTTGAGACACACATTACATCACAAAGAAAGGAGAAAGTATTATATGAATGAGGTATTAACAAAAATTCAAAAATTGGGGATTGTTCCGGTAGTTGTTTTAAACAACGTCAATGAGGCTGAGCCGCTTGCAAAAGCGCTGTGCGAGGGAGGGCTTCCGGTAGCGGAAGTAACATTCCGTACGGATGCGGCAGAAGACTCCATCCGCATTATGAAAGAGAAGTTCCCGAAGATGTTAGTCGGTGCGGGAACTGTGCTGACAACAGAACAGGTAGACCGTGCGGTGAATGCGGGCGCTGAATTTATTGTAAGTCCGGGCCTTAATCCTACGGTTGTAGAATATTGTATTAAAAAAGGAGTGCCGGTAACGCCGGGCTGCAGCTGCCCTTCGGATATGGAAAAAGCTTTGGAACTTGGACTTGAGGTAGTTAAATTCTTCCCTGCGGAAGCTTCCGGAGGATTAAAGGCGATTAAAGCTATGGCAGCGCCTTACGTGAACCTGAAATTTATGCCTACGGGCGGTATTAATGAAAAGAATATTAATGAATACCTTGCATTTCCGAGAATTATCGCCTGCGGCGGAAGCTGGATGGTAAGCAGCGACCTTGTAAAGAATAAGGAGTTTGACAAAATTAAGGAACTGACAAAAGAAGCAGTTATGACAGTTCATGGATTTGAGTTAAAGCATGTCGGCATTAACTGTGAAAGTGAAGAGGAAGCGAATAAGACAACGGATATGTTTGACAGCGTCTTCGGCTTTACCAAGAAACCGGGAAACAGTTCCATTTTTGCCGGAACATACATTGAAGCAATGAAAACACCTTATCTGGGAGCAAAAGGACATATTGCTATCGGCACCAATAATATTGAACGTTCCATTGCTTATCTGGAAGCGCTTGGCATTGAGGTGGATATGGAGACGGCAAGCCGCAAAGAAGGCGTGCTGAGAGCCGTATACTTAAAAGAAGAAGTGTCAGGATTCGCACTGCACTTGTTACAGAAGTAGAGGAAAACAGGCAATATGGATTGTTTAAAGACGGCAGAGGGGAAAAGGCAATTATTGTTTACCTATTTCGCATTTATGCTAAATGGTGTGCTGGCGTTGTCAATCGGTTCCCTTTTGCCGTTCATTCGTGAAGCAAGGGGATTGGATTATGCGTTTGCAGGTATGATTGTCAGCCTGCATTCCGTAGGAAATCTTATTTCCAGTTTCGCATCGGGTACTTTGTCGGTATGGATTGGCAGGAAAAGGAGCATCTTACTGTTTAATGCATGTTATGCGCTTGCTTATGTCCTGATTATTTACGGAAACAGTAATTTTTCGTTAGCGGCAGCATTTTTAATGACTGGACTGTCGCGGGGCGCTTCCAGTAATTTCGGAAATTATACCGTTAATAATCTAGCGCCGGGGAAAGCGGGTTATTTGAACGGACTGCATGCTATGTTTTCAATAGGCGCATTTTCTTTTCCGATTTTTCTGACGGTTTTGACGCGTACGGATTCGGGCAAATGGATATCTGCCTGCTATTTTATGATAGTCATGGGTATACTGAGTTTCCTGCTTTACTTTTTGTGTCCGGTTCTTACGGAGGCAGGCGGAGAGAAAGAGACAAATAGCGCAGAGAATAAATTCGGTTTTTTGAAAGAGCCGTTATTCTATCTTTGTACTTTGACGATGTTCTTTTATCTGTGTGTGGAACAGGGCGTAATCGGATGGCTGATTACCTATTTCGTTGATACGGGACTGTTGAGTAATTCTTTGTCACAGCTTATGGCGAGTGTGCTTTGGCTTATGATGCTTGCGGGACGGCTTACTGCCGCATGGATGTCGGAAAAAGTAAAAAAAGAAAAGATGCTGCTTATAATGGGAATTGGATTTGTATGTTTCTTTTTTCTATTGCTGCTTTGTAAAAATACGGTACCGATTATTATTGGAATCATGGGATTTGGCTACAGCATGGCAGGTATTTATCCGACCACCGTATCGTTTTGCGGCAGGCTGATTCAGAAATATGCCATAGCATGGAGTTTTATTCTGACAACAGCAAGCCTGGGTTCGATTCTGATGCCGGTGATTATCGGAAGAATTGCACAAAGTGCGGGCATTGCTTACGGTATGAGTTCGATTGTAGTTGTGGTATTGATTGATTTGGCTTTGATTGCAGCACTGAATGTATATGTCAAATTGCATAAAAATGACACTTGAAATTAGGCTAAAAGGTAGAAGATTGCACATATCATAGGGAAGACGCTTGACTTAACAGGTAGATTTAGTATAATTAGAAGCAAATTTTGCATTATATAATGCTATTATTGTAATGCAAAGCACTGATGATAATTTATAGTCAGTGAGGGGGGAAGGTGACTTTCCAAATATAATCAGGAGGAAAAAGAATGAAAGCAAAAAAAGTATTATCAACAATGGTAGCGGCAGTTACGGCTGTTGCTATGTTAGCGGGATGCGGCAGTTCAGGCGGATCCGCTGCAGGTGGAACTACAGATTTCTCTAATACGTCTGTTACATGTATCGTACCTTACGATGCAGGCGGCGGTACGGATACTGTTATGAGAGCTTTAGCAGACGCTGCAAAAGGTTCTTTCAAAAATGTTACGGTTGAGAACCGTTCAGGTGCAGGCGGTGCAACAGGTATGTTAGCAGGCGCTGCGGCAAAAGCGGATGGAACGACAGTTACCATGATTACGGTTGAGCTTACAACATTAGAGGCTATGGGAACTAACGCAGGACTTACGTATTCTATGTTTAAGCCGATTATGATGGTAAACAGCGCTTGTTCCGCAATTACGGTAAAGGCAGACGACAGCCGTTTTGGAACTTTGGAAGATTTAATTGAGTACAGCAAGAGCAATGAGTTACAGATGGGTAATTCCGGTAACGGTGCAATCTGGCATCTTGCAGCAGCAGGTCTTGCTGAAACAGCAGGTACGGACTTTAAGCATGTTGCTTATGACGGTGCAGCAGGTGCAATCACAGACTTGCTTGGCGGACATATCGATGCGGTAGCTGTTTCTTATGCAGAAGTTGCAAGCTATGTAGAGAGCGGAGACTTAAAAGTTTTGGCAGTTATGAGCGATAACCGTCTGGATTCCATTCCGGATGTACCGACATGTAAAGAGTGCGGATATGATGCGGTACTTGGTACATGGAGAGGTTTAGGCGTTCCTGCTGATACACCGGACGAAGTAGTAGACGCATTGTACAAGGCTTTCTCTGATGCGGCAAATTCCGCTGAATTCAAAGAATTCATGGATAACTCCAATAATGTAATCGACATTATGGACGGTAAGGCATTTGAAGAACGTATTAAGAAAGACTTGGAAGTTTACACAGGACTTGTTGAAAACCTTGGATTAAAAGTACAGTAAAAAGGAATCATAAGTTCGGTAAAATTATAGGTAGTTATGAGCTAAACGGTTTGTGGAATCGGCGAGGAAGCTTCAGTTTGCTTCTTCGCTGATTTTCTTTAAGGAATAGTTAATCGGAGGAAATATAATGAAAAAAGGAAATATTATTACTTCCATTCTTGTCATTGCACTGAGTATTTATGTAATCGTCGTATGTGCGGGCTATCCGACGGCGGAAGCATATGGTACAGGCGTGCCGGGTCCCGGTTTATGGCCTATGGCAGTGGCAATTTTGATGCTGATTGTGGCAGTTATTCTTTTGATAAAATCGATTAGAATGAAGCCTGAGGAAGACACCAAAATTGAAATGTGGACAGATGGAACGAAAAGAGTTTACATCTCTATGGGTATCCTTATTGTATATGTGGCAGTGCTGGGGGTACTTGGATTTATCATTTCTACTGCAATCATGCTTTTTGCATTCATACAGTGGTTTACAAAGAAAAACCCGGTGATTAGCATGTTGATATCAGTAGTCTGTACGGCAGTTATTTATGCGGTATTCAGATTCTTGTTAAATGTTCCTGTTAACTTTGGACTGTTTTATATCTAGGAGGTGACGTTTATGATAATGGAAGTATTACAATCAGCATTTAACCCAATCGTTGTTTTATATATGATTGCCGGTGTTGCTGCTGGTATTTGTATTGGTGCTTTGCCGGGACTTACGGCGACAATGGGTGTTGCGCTTTTGCTCCCGCTTACTTTTGGTATGGATGCGACATCAGGAATTCTGATGTTATTAGGTATTTATGTCGGAGCTATTTATGGTGGTTCCATTTCTGCTATTTTGCTGCATACGCCGGGTACACCCGCTTCTGCGGCAACTGCAATTGACGGTTATCAGTTTTCTAAGAGAGGCGAGGCGGGGCGTGCGCTTGGTATCGCTACATTGGGAAGCTATGTGGGCGGTGTTGTGAGTTGTCTGTGCTTATGGCTGATTAGTCCGCAGCTTGCAAAACTTGCGTTGAAATTCAGCTCCGCTGAATTCTTCCTGCTTGCTTTATTCGGTCTGTGCATCATTTCAAATGTATCCGGAAAAGACATGGAAAAAGGTTTGATTTGCGGATTTCTCGGTATTTTAACGGCAACGATTGGTATTGACAGCGTTACCAGTTATATCCGTTTTTCCGACAATATCAATCTTTTATCAGGCGTACAGTATATCGCGGTTATGATTGGTCTGTTTGCTATGAGTCAGGCGTTTGAATCGATAGAAGATATTTTCTCTAAAGATGAAGTAGATACAAAAGTGACGCGGCTTCTTCCGACCAAAGAAGATTTGAAAGTTATATTAAGAACTTCCCCGATAACGGGACTGATTGGAACTTTTATCGGTATTGTACCAGGTGCGGGCGCAGATATCGGCTCTTTCGTAGGTTACAACGCGGCAAGAGGATTTTCCAAACATCCGGAAGAATTCGGAAAGGGCGCTCCTGACGCGGTAGCTGCTTCCGAGGGCGGTAACAACGGTGTAACCGGCGGTGCATTGATTCCGATGCTGACACTGGGCGTTCCCGGTGATGCGGTTGCGGCGATTATGATTGGTGCGCTGACGATTCAGGGACTTACTCCCGGACCGATGCTTTTTGAGAACAATAAAGTGCTTGTTTATACGATTTTCTTAGGAATGTTCGTAGCTAATACAATTATGGTTCTGCTTGGATTCAGCTGTATCAGATTGTTTACAAAAGTACTTAGTGTGCCTAAGACTATTTTGGTACCGATTATCTTTGCGCTGTGCGTTATCGGAAGTTATGCGATGCGCAACAACCTTTTTGACGTAGGAATTATGTTATTTGCAGGTATTGTCGGCTACTTCCTTGGAAAAGTTAAAATTCCTACTTCTCCGGCAATCCTCGGCATTATTCTTGGACCGATGGCTGAGAAGAATTTCCGTACCGCACTTTTAAAATCAGGCGGCAGCCCGAATGTATTTTTCAATACCGTAATCTGCTGGTTCTTTATTGTTTTGATTGTCGTTTCCTTGTTTGGCGGTCAGATTAAACAGGCAGGGACGAAGATTTTGAAAAAAGGTAAGTAAAATTGTTTGACAGAAAGGCATAAATATGTCGGAGATTATTACCATTGGGGAAACGATGGCGGCGTTTACGCCCAAAAGCACAGGATATCTGCATTATATCAAAGATTATGAGCTGCGTATTGCAGGCGCGGAGAGCAATCTTGCGATTGGCGTCTGCAAGTTGGGACATAGTGCATCATGGATCAGCAGTCTCGGAAAAGATGAGTTTGGATATTTTGTAAATAACAGTATCCGTGCGGAAGGTGTGGATACCCGGTATGTAAGGTTTGATAAGGAACACCGTACCGGAGTGATGTTTAAACAGGTTCTGCAGGGAAAAGAAACGAGCGTATTTTATTATAGGGAAAATTCTGCGGCAAGTTTTATGCAGCCGGACGATTTGCAGCCTGAGATGTTTACAGGCGGAAAGATATTGCATTTGACAGGTATTACGCCGGTACTGTCAGATTCCTGCGAAAAATTAATAACAAAAGCAGTCCGTATGGGGAGCGAAGCCGGTTTGAAAATCAGCTTCGACCCTAATATCCGGCGTAAGCTGTGGAAAGATAAAGATTATACGGATGTATTGCGTGGGATTATTGATAAGACTGCGATTTTGATGCTTGGTCTTGAGGAAGCGGAAGCGCTTTATCATACAACAGATAAAGAACGTATCGCGGATGCTTTTTTCAAACAGGAGCATGCGGAGTATCTTGCGATAAAAGACGGCGGGAACGGCGCCTATGTGGCGGACAGGGAACATGGTTTTGCCATCCCGCCCTATCCTTGTAAACCGATAGACCCGATTGGCGCGGGCGATGCTTTTAATGCGGGATTTCTATGCGCGCTGCTAGAAGAACGCTCCGTACAGGAAGCCGGCAGGATGGCTGCTGTTGCAGGCGCTTTGGCTACGGAAAGTTACGGAGATATTGAGGGTTATCCGACTTATGACAGTATGAGAAATATTCTGGACAGTATGGACGGAAATCAAACAAAGGATACGCAGGTATACCGTTAAAGAAAGAGGAGATTGATAGGAATGAGAGAAATCCTGCGAAATAATCAGATTTGTGCCATTATGCGCAACGTACCGACGCAAAAAGCGCTTTCCTATGCGACGGCGGCTTATCGGGGCGGTGTAAAGATGTTTGAGGTGGCGATGAATACTGAGGAAGGGGCAAAGCAAATTGCAATGCTCCGGAAAGAATTTGGTGACGACGCATACGTGGGAGCCGGTACGGTCATTAATGAGGAGCGGTGCAAAATGGCAGAGGAAGCCGGAGCACAGTTTTTCCTGACGCCCAATGTTGCCGAGGTGACACTGAAATATTGTAAAGAGCGCAATATCCCGCTTCTCCCAGGTGTGTTTACGCCGACGGATGTAGGAATTTGTTTGGATTACGGTTATTCCGTTATGAAACTTTTTCCTGCCGGAGACATGCCGATGTCTTATATTAAGAGTCTGCAGGGGCCTTTTGACGAAACGGAATATGTTGCGGTGGGCGGTGTAAAACTGGAGAATATTGCAGATTTTATAAAAGCCGGATATATTGGGGTAGGAATCGGCAGTAATCTGATTCCGAAAGATATGGTAAAAGCAGATGATTGGGATGCGGCGGCTTCATATGTGAAAAAGTTTTATGAACAGATTGCAAATGTTGGCAATTCAAACTATAATAAAAGTAAGTAGTCTGAAAAATTTGCGTTTATAACAAAATAGCATAGGCAGACACGAAGAACAGGAGGGTATTTTTCATGAATTTAAACTTAAAGAAAGAGAGCGAATGCAAATTTGATGCGGTATCTTTGGGCGAGGTTATGCTGAGACTGGATCCGGGCGAGGGAAGAATCCGCACGGCAAGATCTTTTACGGCATGGGAAGGCGGCGGAGAATATAATGTTATCCGTGGCTTACGTAAATGTTTCAAAATGAATACGGCAGTCATTACGGCGTTTGCTGACAATGAAGTGGGTATGCTGATGGAAGATTTTATCAACCAGGGTGGTGTTGATACTTCTTTGATTAAATGGATGAAGACAGACGGTATCGGACGTGTCTGCCGTAACGGTATTAACTTTACGGAGCGCGGATTTGGTATCCGTGGCGCGGTAGGATGCTCTGACCGTGCAAATACGGCTATTTCCAAAGCAACTCCGGAAGATTTTAATTTTGATTATATTTTTGGCGAACTGGGCGTTCGTTGGTTACATACCGGCGGTATTTATGCAGCTTTATCCGAGCAGTCCTGTGAGACGGTTTTAGCAGCAATTAAAACAGCGAAGAAATACGGCACGGTTGTATCTTACGACCTGAACTATCGTCCGTCCATGTGGAGCGCAATCGGCGGACAGGCAAAGGCGCAGGAAGTAAATAAAGAAATCGCAAAATACGTAGACGTTATGATTGGTAACGAAGAAGACTTCACAGCATGTCTCGGATTTGAAATCGAAGGAAATGACGAGAACTTAAAGACTCTGAATCTGGACGGTTACAAGAAGATGATTAACGAAGCTGCGAAGACATATCCGAACTTCAAGGCGGTTGCTACAACACTTCGTCAGGTTAAGACAGCTACTGTTAACGACTGGAGCGCAATCTGCTGGGCAGATGGTGAGATTTATAAAGCAAAAGATTATAACGGATTGGAAATCCTGGATCGTGTCGGCGGCGGCGATTCCTTTGCATCCGGACTTATCTTCGGTCTGATGACAACGGAAGATGCAGAGCAGGCTGTTAACTATGGTGCGGCACACGGTGCACTTGCTATGACAACACCCGGCGATACAACAATGGCAAGCAGAAAAGAAGTAGAAGCTATCATGGGCGGCGCAGGCGCAAGAGTTCAAAGATAGTCATTCAGAAAGGAATAGGAATATAAAAATGAGCAGTATAACAGATAGTATGAAAAGTTCTATTATCGTTCCGGTAGTGGTTATCGAGGACGCAAAAGATGCGGTTCCTACAGCGAAAGCATTACTGGCCGGCGGTATTAATGTTATGGAGATTACACTTCGTACGGCAGCAGCGCTTGACAGTATCCGCAACGTTGCAGCAGAGTGTCCGGATATGATAGTCGGCGTTGGTACGGTATTAAATCTTGATCAGGCAAAGCAGGCAGTAGAAGCTGGCGCAAAATTTATCGTATCCCCGGGATTTGATGAAGAGACAGTGAAATGGTGTATCGAGCAGAAAATCGACGTTGCACCGGGCTGCGTTACTCCGACGGAAATTATGGCAGCACGTAAATTGGGACTGCGGGTTGTAAAATTCTTCCCGGCAAATGTATATGGCGGATTAAAAGCAATTACTAATCTTGCCGCTCCGTTTACGGATATGCAGTTCATCCCTACCGGCGGCGTAAATACAGAGAATATTGCAGAATTTGTCGCAAATAAGGCAATTTTTGCAGTAGGCGGAAGCTGGGTATGTAAGAAAGCCGATATTTCAGAGGGTAACTTTGACAAGATTACGGAGCTTTGTAAAGAAGCGCGTAAGAATGCAGGAGCATAATAAATAACAAAAGCGCAGGTAAAAACAGCCTGCGCTTTTTTATTTATTATGCTAATAATTCTAATAATTCCTCTTTTGTAAAACTTCCGCTTCCCAATTCTTCACCGGAAAGCACCTGCTCCGCCAATTCTTTCTTTCGCTCCTGCAGCTTTAGGATATTTTCTTCTATTGTATCTTTCATAATCAGCTTATAGACATTCACTATATTTGTCTGACCGATTCGGTGCGCCCTGTCGGTAGCCTGATTCTGTACCGCCAGATTCCACCATGGGTCATAATGAATGACGATATCCGCAGCAGTCAGATTCAGTCCGGTTCCGCCTGCCTTCAGAGAGATGCAGAACACATTGGTTTCATCCCGGTTAAAGTCATCGACCAGCTTCAGACGCTGCTCTTTGGAGGTAGCGCCGGTGAGTACATAATAGGAAATTCCCGCCTCTTTCAGTTTTACCTGTAGATTTTCCAACATGGAGGTAAACTGTGAGAATAGAAGAACCTTGTGGCCGCCTGCCACTGCGTTTTGAATCAGGTCTATGCACATGGCGGATTTGGCGGACGGACTCTCATATTTTTCATAAATAAGAGCAGGGTCGCAGCATAATTGCCTTAATTTAGTAAGTTCGGAAAGAATTTGTATCTTGGCTGTCTTAAATTCCTCATCCGACTGCTTGTCTATCATCATGCGGAGTCTTTGGACATGCGCATAGTAGAGTTTTTGCTGTTCCCCCTCCATAGTGGCGTACATATTTTTTTCCAGTTTATCCGGCAGGTCGGTAAGAACATCTTTTTTCAGTCTCCGGAGGATGAACGGTCTGACCATTTTTCGGAGTCTGTTCATGGCGGATTCATCCTGATTCTGTACCACCGGTATTTCTATTTCCGTGCGGAAACGCTGATAGCCGTACAGAATTCCCGGCATGAGGTAGTCGAAAATACTCCAGAGTTCGCTCAGTCTGTTTTCAATCGGCGTTCCGGTGAGGGCAAAGCGGCATTCCGACTTTATCATTTTGACTGCCCTTGCCGCTTGTGTATTATGATTTTTGATATATTGTGCCTCGTCTATGATTTGGCAGAAAAAGGAAATATCCTCATAGGCCTCCAAATCTCTTTTCAGTAATTCGTAGGAAGTAATTAAAATATCCCGGCTCTGTGCACTGCGTATAATCTCCTGACGGTCATCGGCGCTGCCTGTCACCATCTTGACAGGAAGGTTGGGGGCAAAGAGGGAGAATTCGTTTCTCCAGTTAAAAACCAGAGACGCTGGTGTGACGATTAGAGCACGGCGGTTATCTGAGTACTTTGCTTCCAGATATTCCGAGAGAAGAAAAGCAATGGTCTGCAGTGTCTTGCCCAGTCCCATATCGTCAGCCAGTATGCCGCCGAAACCGTTATGATATAATGTCTTGAGCCATGTAAATCCGGTGACTTGATAGGAACGTAAGGTGGATTCCAGACTTGCCGGCACTTCAAAATTATTCTCGGAAACGAGCTTCATATTCTGAATCAGTTTCTGAAAGGCCTTATTTCGGACGACCGATATGTCTTGCAATTCCTGAAGTTCATGCTCCAGATAGAGCGCTCTGTATCCGGGCAGCGTGACGGTTTCCTGACGCAGTTGGGCGTCTGTCAGGTTCAGGTCATGTCTGAGACTCAGAAGTGTTTGGAGTCCTTCGTCCTCTGTTTGGATAAAGCTGCCGTTTTTCAAACGGAAATATTTTTTCTTTCTGTCATATCTTGACAGTATTTCGATTAATTCTTCTTTGGACAGTTTGTCGGTATGCATGGTTAGTTCCAGCAAATTTTCCGATAAAGATATGCCCATTTCCATTTTGCCGCTATGCAGCACACGAATTTTCTTTAAGGCATCGGAGACGAATACATCGCCTAAAGTCTGTAAACGCGGAATCCCTGCCGTGAGCAGTTCATAGATTTTATCTTCATCTCCGGCAATGACCATTGCATGTTCTTTTTCGTCATAGGCGTTACAATAAGAAGCGACCGTATTTCCGACTTGTATTTCCTTGACGGCGTCACGTCCTGAACGCTCTTCGTCCTTTTTATATACCTCAAATTTTCTTTCTCCATAAACAGCATAGACCTTGCAGGTGATAAAATCTTTTTGCGGCGCGTCCAGATATATTTCAAAGGAGACCGGTTCTACGCCATATTCTGCTTCGCTGAAATTTATACGTTCACATTCATAATGCTTTTCTAACAGAGGAAGCAGTTCCCGGCAGAACATGGGAATATCATTATTATCAACATAGAACGACGTTCCCGGCAGTTCGGGCAGGCAGGATAAAAAGTCCTGAATCGCCGAAAGCGCTTCTCTGTTTTCGTGATAGATGAGTCCTTCCCTAAAAGTAAAAACGGTATGGGGGGAATAAAAGACCGTTAAAGGCTCAGATTTTACTTCAATACCGTCCTGTTTTCCAGTAATCTGCATTCGGCGGATTAATTTGTTGTCTGTCTGACGCCAGATTTTTTCACCGGAGGAGTTTAAATCTATCAGGAGAGGGCTGTCTTTTAAAATAGAAAAAAGCAGCTCTATATCTGTTCCGTTAAGGGGAATTTGACGCAGTTTTGAAAATGTCGGTGTGAAAGAGTAATAATCATACTCTATATAATAACTGCTGTTTTCTGCTGCCCAGTCAAGAATAAATTTTACGATTTTTTGCGACAGCGGTTCGAAAGCGTTCAAAGTATGAAAAAAATTTAGTTTTTTGCCATAGGAATATTCTGTACAGGACTTTAAATTTTGGGCAAACTCGAACACATTCTTGAGGACATATTTGGTGTCTGTTCCGATTTTAAATTCTACTGCAGCATTATTATCGCTGAATTTAAAATGAGGCTCCAGACATACCTTTTCATAAGGTGTGTCCTGCATGAAAGGGAGCGTGGATTTTATTCTCTGGCGCCTGAGCAAATTTTTAATGGCTGGAGTCGTTTCTTTAGCGCGGGATTTTGGAAGAAAATGACTGCTTTCAGGACTAATATAGTCGGAGAGTCTGCGTTTTTTACCATCGTTTCCCGGTTTTTCTATGTAGTCAAAAATGGTTGACTGTATGTCGAGTCGGTTTTCGCACTCTATCAGTACGGCGGCACAATGTTTGCAGAGACCATCGTAGTTATAGAAAGCCGGACAGTCGCAGAAGCATTCGGACAAATTTTCATAAAATGTATTGTAGACAAGTTCTACCGTGTATTTTTTCTTTCCGCTGCCTTGTACAACGGCTTTCATAAAAATTTCTCCGTTCTGTTCTTTTGACTTAAAAGACAGCACTTTATTTTGGCAGAATAATTCATAGCCTCTGCTATAAATGACGGGACCGGTGATTTCATTAATAATCTGTTGATTTAACATAATATTTTTTCATCCCTTATTGTCGAACAACTTGTGTAGTGGTATTGTAACTAAAGATTATAGTTTTTAACATATTATATCACACCAGGAGAGATTAGGACATGGAGAATGTATTGAAGCTTTTTGAAAAAGAAACTGAAGAATGGTTTCAAAATACGCTGGGTGAGCCGACCCCGGTACAAAAGGAGGCGTGGCCGTTGATAGCCGGGGGACATCATGTGCTTGTATCGGCGCCTACAGGTACCGGAAAAACATTGTCCGCTTTTCTCATTTTTCTGGATCAGATGAAGCGGCAGGCGAGAGAGGGAAAATTAAAAAAGGAACTGCAGTTGATTTATGTATCACCTTTAAAGTCTCTGGCAGCAGACATCCGTGAAAATTTAAAACGTCCTTTATCAGGAATCGGTGCGGAAGAGGAAATTGTAACAGCAATCCGGACAGGAGACACGCCCCAGAGGGAGCGGCAAAGGATGATAAAAAATCCCCCGCATATTCTGATTACTACGCCGGAGTCACTATATTTGATGCTTACCAGTAAAACAGGACAGAATATTCTCGCAACGGCAAAAGCCGTAATATTGGATGAACTGCATGCCCTGATTGATACAAAAAGAGGAGCGCATTTAATGCTTTCCCTTGCACGGCTGGATTTTTTGTGTGGAGAGCCGTTACAGAGGATTGGATTGTCTGCAACAATTAAGCCGTTAGAGACTGCGGCGGCGTATTTGGCGCCGGAAGAAGTAAAAATTGCTGCTCCTGAAATAGAAAAGCAGGTAAAGCTTGCCATACTCAGTCCTTATGCGGATGTTTCCAAAGGAAGAAGAAAGGACCCTGTGTGGGAGGAACTGGGAGCCCTTGTGTTTCGGTATTGTCAGAGCGGGCGCAGTGTAATTGCTTTTGTGGAAGGAAGAAGATATGCGGAGAAACTGGCATATTATGTCAATATTTTAGGAGGAGAAGGCTTTGCGAGAGTGCATCACGGAAGTCTTTCAAGGGAGCAGAGAGACGAGACGGAACAAGCTTTGCGGGATGGAAGTCTCAGGCTTCTTTGTGCTACGTCTTCCATGGAATTAGGAATTGATGTGGGAGAGATTGATCAGGTATTGCAGGTTGGCTGTCCGCGTACAATTTCCGGGACATTGCAAAGGCTTGGCCGTGCCGGACATAATCCGGGAAGAACCAGCGTTATGTATCTTTTTCCCAGAACGGCCGCAGAGTGTGTGTCCTGCGGCATCATGGCGGAACTGGTGAGAGAAGGAGAGATAGAGTATGCAAACCCTCCTGAGAAATGTCTGGATGTACTTGCTCAACATCTGGTTTCTATGGCGGCTTTTCGCAGCTATCAGATAGATGAGGTGATGGAAACTTTGCCGAGAGCATGGCCGTTTCGCAATGTGACAAAAGAGGATGTTAAACTGGTTCTTGGCATGTTGGCGGGGGATTATGAACACAGCAGAGATATTCCGGCGCGTCCGCGGATATTATATGACAGGATAAATGAAAAAGTGGAGGGAGACGGCTATGGAAGAATGCTAGCTGTTTCTGCCGGAGGTACGATTCCCGATAAGGGGTTGTATTCCGTAAAGACGGAAGACGGAGTGAAACTGGGAGAGGTAGATGAAGAATTTGTTTATGAATCCCGGAAAGGAGACCGTTTTATATTAGGCTCTTTTGCCTGGAAAGTTTTAAATATCAGCCGAGATACGGTTATTGTGACTCAGGCGGCAACGGAGGGCGCAAGACTTCCTTTTTGGAAAGGAGAGATTAAAGGAAGGGACAAAAGAACCGGAGAAGCATTCGGGAAAATTTATCACAGCATACAAAAGGCATATGAGGCTTGAAAACTTTCAGATGCGTTAGAAAAGCTCGGACTCGACGAGGCGGCGGTGAAATTATCTTCCGGCTATCTGGAACGCCAGATTAAGGCAGTAGGAGGGCTTCCGGATGATAAGACAATCATTGTGGAGCATTTCAAAGATTCTTCCGGAAACAGTCAGATAATGGTGCATTCCGTTTTTGGAAAAAGGATTAATGCACCTTTATCCTTACTTGCTGCCCAGGCGATAAAAGAGCGGTTTGATATAGAGAGTGGAAGTGTGGATGAGGAAGAGGGCTTTTTACTGTATTCTTATGGAGACAAACCTCTCCCTGAAAACGTGCTTTATATGATAAATCCGGATACTTGTATCAGAGAACTGGAAATTATGCTTCCCGCCACTTCCGTTTTTAACATGGCATTCCGTTATAACAGCGGCCGTGCGCTGATGATGGGCGTCAAGAAAAACGGGCGCTTTCCTCTTTGGATGCAGAGGCTGAAAAGCGCTGAAATGCTGGAACAGGTAGTGAGGGAAAATGAGCATCCCCTGATGAATGAAACCAGAAGGGAATGTATGTGTGAACTTTGGGATGCGGAAGGCGTCAGGAAGCTTATATGCGATATAGCCGCCGGTGTGGTAAAAGTCAGAGAGGTATATTCTGATGTGCCGTCGCCCATGTCCCTTCCTTTGCAGTGGGGACAGGAAGCAGCGGTTATGTATGATTATTCCCCCACGCCTCGTGGAATTCATGGGGCAGTGGAAGAGGCGTTAAAGCAGGAAAAAGAAATGATACGTCCGGGGAATCAGGAACTTGATCAGGTGCAGAGAAAAAGCAGGCTACCTGAAAATGAAAACGGGCTGCACTCCCTTTTGATGATGGAAGGTGATTTGGCAGCAGGGGATATAGATGTACCAATAGAGTGGTTTGAAATTTTGGCAGGCGACGGCAGAGTTTTTTATTTGGAACAGGGGTTATGGATTGCCGCCGAACAAAAGGAAGAATATTCTGCGGCTCTGACGGAAAACGAAGAAGGGGATAACGCAAATGACGGCAAAGAGGAGCGGATTCACATTGTAAGGCGTATGCTTCGCTACAGAGGAGGAGCAAGTGCGTCCCAGACGGCGGAACGTTATGGATGGACAACTTTGACGGCGGAAGAGATTTTGGAAGAATTATGCTCCCGGAAAGAGGCAGTAAAGCACGAGGATAGATATTATCATGCGGAATTATACCGCCGTGCAAGGATAAAAACAATGAAAAACCGAAGGGAAGAAATAAGCACCTGTCCCGGAGAAAATTATGCGGCGCTGCTTTCTTTACGCGTGGAATCAAGTGCGCCTTCGGAGGAAACATTACGGAATACATTAGAACAGTTTGCCGGAACTGTTTTTCCTGCCTCTTTTTGGGAGGGAGTACTTCTTCCCGGACACGTGAACCGCTACCGGGAAAATATGCTGGATACCTTTCTTGCGAAAGGGGAACTGTTCTGGCATATGGAAGGGAAAGGCGGGATTTGCTTTGACTATCAGGATAGAATTGACTGGGAAGCTGACCCGGAAATCCTGACAGAAGAACTTACCGAAAAGGAGCAAATCATATATGATGCTCTTTTAAAGCGGGGAGCCAGTTTTATGCAGGCATTAAATAGCCTGCTTCCGGGAGAATCCGCCTATGATACGTTGTTGTCTTTACTGGAAAAAGGACTGGTATACGCAGACAGCTTTCTGCCTGTCCGCCAATGGATTAATATGGAAAAAACAAAAAAAGCGACCGCAAGGCAGCGTGTGAATCTGAAGGTGAAAGCGCTTCATGCAGGAAGATGGGATGTGGTAAGACCTATCAGAGAGCTGACTATAGAGGAAAAGCTGGAAAAGTGTTTCGACACGTATGTTATTCTTTGCAGGGAAACAGCTTTCGCCTGCGGAATCTCATGGCAGGAAGCGCTATCGGTTCTTCGCATATGGGAGTATACGGGACAGGCAAGAAGAGGATATTTTGTGGATGGACTTTCCGGCGCACAGTTTATCAGAGGTAAAGATTATACATCGGTGATAGGAATGCTTGGCAGTCCGGAAAAGAAACTAATCTGGATAAATGCGGCAGATCCGGTACAATGCTGGGGGAAAATACTGCCCCACAAAGGCGAAAGGAATTTTTTGAATGTACCGGGAACTGTTGTGGCATACTACGGTGGTCTTCCTGTTGCGGTAATGGAAAAACAGGGAAAGACATTGCGTGTTTTTGAAGAAGAGAAGCTGGACGAGAGCCTTAGAATTTTTGCAGAGGAATATAAGAGAGAGAAAATTTTTCCCTCATTGAAAAGGATTACGGTAAAGGAGTATCCCGACGCGGCAAAAGAAGGGTTAGAAAAGGCAGGCTTTTTCAGAGAAATGAAGGATTATGTATTGTATAGATAAGTGATATCGAAACAAAACCATTGAAAAACCGTCTATCCTATAGAATAGACGGTTTTTTCTAAAATTACCTTGATATTAACCTAAAACTTTTTTTACTGCATCTGCAATCGCATTGTCCTGACAATTTGCAAAGAAATATTCAGAGAAATGCTCTCCGCTTAATGCGCCTTTTACAAGTTCCTGATCTAAGTTTGCAAGAATAGAAACCATGTCGTTGTGTGTTACCTTTTTCACTTCATCCAGAATTTTCTTATTTCTCTGTTCCGGAACAACTCTTTCTTTCGGATATCCGCCGCCGCCCGGTGCGCAGAATAATTTTTCAAAGATATAAGTGAGGTTCAGTTCACCACCCCATCCGAAGTTTTCTGCAAATGGAAGAGCGATACAGTTTCCATCGTTTACCTGAGAGAACAAATAAGCGTCAAGAGGCGATTCAATATGTCCGCACAATACCTGCGGGAATGAATTGCAGGCAAGCATAGCGCCCTCGCCGGTTCCGCATCCTGTGATGACATAATCAGCTGCTTTGGAATTTAATAAAACAGCGGCAAGAATACCGTTTTGTACATATGTAAGCTGATGCTCATCTTCGGCAGAGTACATACCGTAATTGAATACCTCGTGTCCCATCGGTTCTACGACTGCTTTTAAGGTATTATAAATCATTTCATTTTTAGCAGCCTGGCTATTTTCATTAATTAATGCAATCTTCATTTTAAATAACACTCCTTATTTAATTTTGTGATTAGAGTAAATCCTGCATAGCGCAGTTATCCATATCATCGAAGTCCTGGTTCTCTCCGACCATGCCCCAGATAAAAGTATAAGCCTGTGTGCCGCAGCCACAGTGGATAGACCAGCTTGGGGAGATGACAGCCTGCTCATTTCTCATAACGATGTGTCGGGTTTCCGTAGGTTCTCCCATATAGTGCATAAGAATTGCATCTTCCGGCATATCGAAATACAGATATACTTCCATACGTCTGTCATGTGTATGGCATGGCATAGAGTTCCATACACTGCCCGGCTCAAGTTTCGTCATACCCATTTCCAACTGGCAGCTTTCTACCTGACCCGGCAGAATATATTTGCAGATGGTTCTGTGATTGGAAGATTCCGCGGAACCTAATTCTACTTTATTGGAATCTTTTACAATAACTACGCCCTCCGCGGGTTCGCCTTCCGGTTTGATTAAAACGGTAGGGCAAGTTCTGTGTGCCGGTGCGCTGTTTAAGTAAAACTTAGCGGGAGCGGACGGATTTGCGCTTTCAAAAATAATTTCTTTAGAACCCATTCCGATATACATACCCTCTTTGTGTCCTACTTCATATACTTTGCCGTCAATGGTGATTTTACCGGGATTACCGATGTTGATAACGCCCAGTTCACGTCTTTCGCAGAAATACTGTGCACGAAGCTCGTCTCCTGCAGTAAGCTGTAACGGTTTTACCGGTACCGCGGAACCTGTGATAATACGGTCAATATGGCTGTATACCAGTTTAATCTCGTCCGGTTTAAACAAATCGTCAATTAAAAATTCTTCTCTCAGACGTTCTGTTGTGTAATACTTTACATCTTTTGGTGATGCTGCTGTTCTTAATTCCATTGTTTTTATCGTCCTTTCTTTTCTTAATTTTGAGGTTTTAAGTTAAAACCGAAATATTTCACTGCGTTGTTATAGCAGATTCCTTTTACGATTTCGCCGAGTATTTCATCATCATCCGGATACTCTCCGTTCTCTACCCATGTGCCGAACAGATTACAGAGGATTCTGCGGAAGTAATCATGTCTCGTATAGGAGAGGAAGCTTCTGGAGTCTGTCAGCATACCGACAAATCCTGAGAGATTTCCGAGGTTTGCAAGGGAAATCATCTGATCCTGCATACCTGTCTTATGATCATTGAACCACCATGCGGAACCCTGCTGGATTTTTGCAACGGCGGTGGAATCCTGGAAACATCCGAGAATGGTTCCGATTGCCTGATTGTCATTAGGATTCAGGCTGTAAATGATCGTTTTGGGAAGCTCATCTGTCTTAATCAACGCGTTCAGGTAATCCGCCATTTCAGAAGAAGGAGCATAGTTGTTGATACAGTCATATCCCGTATCAGGACCCAGCTTATCAAACATTAATGTGTTGTTATCACGTTTACAGCCATAGTGAAGCTGCATTACCCAGTTGCGTTTTGCGTACTCTCTGCCGACAAAAAGCATGAATGCGGTTTTGAATTTCAACTCTTCTTCGCGTGTCACATCATTTCCGGAAAGCCGCTTAGCAAAGATAGCCTCGATTTCTGCATCAGAAGCAGGAGAATACATAACATACTCTAAAGCATGGTCGGAAACGGAGCAACCCATGGAAGCAAAGAAGTCCATACGAACCGAAAGCGCTTTCTGCAAATCAGCAAATGTATTGATTGCAACACCTGATACATTAGACAATGTTGTCAAATAGTCTTTAAAAGTAGGTTTTTCAATGTTCATTGCTTTATCCGGACGCCATGCAGGAAGAACCTGTACATCAAAAGAAGCATCTTCGGCAAGTTTTTTGTGCCATTCCAGAGAATCTACCGGGTCGTCCGTCGTACAGATTAAAGTAACATTGGACTGTTTAATCAGGTTACGGACGGACATGGAGGGCTCAGCAAGCTTCTTATTGCAGAGTTCCCATACTTCTTCGGCTGTGTTCTTATTTAATACGCCGTGATAACCGAAATATTTCTGTAATTCCAGATGCGACCAGTGGAAAAGCGGGTTACCGATTGCTTTTCCGAGGCATTCAGCCCATTTTAAAAATTTCTCCTTGTCGGAGGCATCTCCCGTTATGTAATGCTCGTCTACACCGCAGGAACGCATAAAGCGCCATTTATAATGGTCGCCGCCAAGCCATACCTGGGTAATGTTCTCGAACTTGCGGTCCTCACAGATTTCCTGAGGATTGATATGACAATGATAGTCCAGAACAGGTGTGTCTGCTGCGTAGGTAAAGTATAACTTCTGCGCAGTGTCATTGGAGAGTAAAAAGTTTTTGTCCATAAATGGTTTCATAAGTGTACCCCTTTCTTAATTATAAAATAATAGAAGTTATTTATTGACATTTTTAAAATCGTGTGCTATTGCGTTTAATCAGCTTGCCGGAAAAAATAACTTTGTTCGGTACTTCCTCTCCGGCAATCACATGGAGAAGCGTCTGTACAAGCTGATGCGTCTGCATTTCCAGACAGTTATCTACGGAAGTCAGTTCCGGAGTGCAGCAGTTTGTCAATACGGAATTGTTATATCCGATAACAGAGATATCGTCAGGTACCCGGAGCCCTTTTCGCTGTGCATATTTCATGGCGCCAATCGCAAGGGAATCATCTGCAGCGATAACACCGCGGAACGGAATTCTGCTTTCGGCAATCTGCCCTACAAATTTGGCAATATCCTCTATGGAGTCGGGCTTTCCCTTATAATAACAAATGTTATTTGAACAGTCTCGGGGAATTTTTTCGTTCCATGCATCCTGAAAGCCTTTCAGTTTTTTCATACCGCTGTAGGACTCGGAATTATACAAATATAAAATGTCTGAAATCCCGGAATCTATCATGGAAGAGGTCGTCTCGTACATAGCGTTATAATCATCACAGAGTATGCTGTATACATTGGGATGGTTATAAGAAGCATTGAGAAGCATAATGGGAACCTGTTCAGCCGCTTCGGCAATATATTCATTTTCCAACTGGCTGGGAGCAATAAAATTGGAGCCGACCAAGATAATGCTGTCCACTTTTTTGGATAGAATTAAATTCAGGTAATTTCTCTTGACGCCGAGGTTATATCCGGTACAGCATAAAAGCGCTTCATATCCGTTCGCCTGAAGTTCCTGCTCTAAAAGATAAATAGCTTTGGCTGCAAAAAAATCAGAAGAATCGGCACATAAAATGCCGACTGTCTGTAAGGAACGCAGACCCATGCCCCGAGCGAATGCATTCGGAATATAGTCATATTTTTCAATGACAGCCATCACTTTCTTTTGTGTAGATGGACTGACGTTGCCGCTGCCGTTCAAAACGCGGGAAACCGTTGCGGTTGATACGCCGGCTTTTTGTGAGATATCATAAATCGTCAGAGCCATTTTATAACCATGCCTTTCTTTGAAATTACGAAATGTAACCGTTTACATTCCAACCCAAATTATTATATTTTATTATATATT
>CAMWMM010000006.1 GCA_947175285.1 uncultured Lachnospiraceae bacterium | reverse complement strand
CGGAGGATTGGGAAGCATTTCAGGCGGAGGCGATACGGTGCAGCGAAGAACTTTGCCCGGGAAGAGTGTCGAACCTCACTTTTGAAAAGTTTCATATGGAGGATGGCTGCGATTTATATGGGTACTACTTTGAGTATGATACGGGAGAAGAAATTATTGAGTATGTGGATTTCTTCAAATTTGGCAAAGATAATATGGCGGAAGTAATCGGTGTGCGTGAGCAGGAGCCGAACACTGTGCTGGTGAATACCGTTCGTTATATGGCGGCAAGCTTCACTGATTACGGCGGCGAGCCGGGCATGGGCTGGGGTGATGACGCACCCCCCAACGTAGGTGCGGAGCAATGGGAGTACCCGTACCTTCATAATCTGTTTGAGGCGGCGAGGGAGCAATTTCAATCTTCTGGAAAATAATCGGAATGCTTTGTTTTAAGTAAAAATTCTACCGCAAATCATTCCACACAACTTCTTCCTCCTCCTGTGTTATGTTATAATCTATTCCGAGCGCACTACATCGACGTTGTATTGCGCTCTCTAGTTCTTCATCAGTAACCCAGTTAATGCCTGCTTCGTCATGACATCTGCTGATGTAGGTCTCGCACAATGGCTTTTCTTCTTCGGAGCAGTAATCGAGTATGCCGTACTGATAAAAGTCTTCATCGCCGATTGTAGAGATGTATACTACAAAGGTGTAACATATATTTTCGTTAAATATATCCTTGTAGATATCAAAGTCGATATAACGTGCGCGTGAGCCGGCTAAAATATGTGTATCATAAATAGTTGTTTGTCTTCCATTTGAGTAGATGGCGGATAATGTAACAATGTGGTCTTCGGCGCCATTTGAACCCCAACTGCTCAGAGTTCCATTCGCATACGCAGTGGTCTCGCTTCTTGCCCAACATTCGTATGCATCTGTCACATATAACTGACCATTATCATCGGTAATGATAAAAACGGCATAACTGTCATCATCGGGGTAATATATATTTAGTCCCACAAATTTTACAAGCAGGTTTTTGTCATTTACATCCGAACTGTCGGGACATTCCACATAAGCATATTGTATATAATCGTAGGATTTTTTGTCCATATATTTCGAATCAAAATAATATTCGGACACGCATTCACCTAACTCCGTCAATGTATAGGAATTCCCATTTTCCAAGATTGGTTCCAGGTAAATGCTTTCAGTGTAATTACTGTTGAAAGTTACCGGAATATCGCCGCTCAAAAACTGCCCATACAAATCTTGAGAATTAAGTGCAGATTTCTGTGCTTCAGTGAGGCTTGTAGGTGTTTCACTTGATGCAGCAGAATTATTTTCGGCAATTTCATCGACAACTGGTTCATCTGTTATAGATTCGACAGTTTCATTTACCACGCTCTCATCTGACGCAGGTTCAGGAGTTTGTATATCTGCCGTGAAAATCTCCTGCTCTGCACTCTGGTTATCTGTATTTTTGTCATCAGCGGCACATCCTGACAGAGTTATTCCGATATAGGCTGCTGCCAGTAAAGTTATCATGATTGTTTTTCGTTGCATTTTTTTCATCAGTAATCACTTCCCATACATAATTATTATGTTACAATCATATCATATTTAGTCTCATATGCAAGATAGTCATCCGACCGAAAGAGCGGTTGGTATGCGCTGTTATATCATGTTATAATGTTGACGAGATTAAATTTAGGTGTTTTGTTATGTTTTGCAATCAACTGCATTTTTTGATGTAGTACCTTCGAAATTTGCAATAGATTGCATTTTTGAAGAGAGTGGCACATGATTGAACTGAAGGCTTGTGATTTTGAATCAGGAAAAATATTGATAGGAGGAAACTAAAATGTCAGTACCAAAATATTTTGAAATGTATAAATCATTCCTGCGTGGGTTGGCGGATGGGCAAGAGCATCCTTACATTGATGTAAAAAAACAGGTTATTCAAGATTTTAATCTTTCGGATACCGATATTGCGGAACTTCTGCCTAGTGAAAGACAGACAATCTTTAGTAATCGTATTGGTTGGTGTAGAACATATCTAAAAAAAGCGGGATTGATAGAAAGTCCATCGAGAGCGCATTTTGTTATTACAGACGAAGGGAAGAGAATCTTAAATACAGTTGATGTAATAACAAATGACACGCTTAGAACATTTCCCTCATTTGTGGAATTTTTAGACGGTGAAGTGAATAGCGGGCAGGCGCATATTACAACAAATAACAGTGATGAAACACCGCAGGAAACATTGGAACGTGTACATAGTGAACTTAATAAAGTTCTTAAAGACGAGCTTCTTACAAGAATTCATCAATATTCACCGGATTTTTTTGAAAAACTTGTTGTTGGGTTGATGGAAAAAATGGGATATGGAAGAGGGGAAGTGACACAAAGAAGTAGAGATGAAGGCATAGATGGAATTGTATATCAGGACAAACTGGGATTTGATGTAATTTATGTTCAGGCTAAAAGATTTGATGTGGATAAAACAGTCGGCAGACCTGAATTACAGAGATTTGGTGGAGCGCTTCCGGAAAAGAATGCAAAAGGATTATTTGTAACAACAGCCAAATTTTCAGCAGATGCCAAACAGTATGCAGACGAAAGACATATCATACTTATTGATGGACAGAAACTTGCACAGCTTATGATAGAGCATGATTTTGGAGTAAGCACCGAGTATGTATATAAGGTGAAAAAAATAGATAGTGACATTTTCGAGGATGAAGAGTAGATTTTTAATCCGAAAGGTGTTTAGAGAATTTTTGTATGGGGATACATTATTTTGGGTGTAGAAGAAAAGAATGGTATAGTAGTTCACCTGATAAAAGGGATAGAGGAGATATTATGAGACAAGAGGAATGTATGAAGCTGTAACAGTGTAAACTCTGATTTTAACAGAGAAATTTTTGATAATAGTAAGAAAGCGGGTGAAAGTTTGAACTCAGGCATAGAAACATTAGAATATAAGAAGTTTGCTGCATCAGGTTTTGATGGTGATTATAAAAAATGGATATCAGATATAAGTAATCAATTTTGAGCCAGTCAGATAAAAGCATCAATAAAAGTAAATGATGAAATGCTTCGTTTTTATTGGTTTGTTGGAAGAGATATTGAAAAAATGAAAACAAACGTATCATGGGGAAGTCATGTTTATCAAAAAATCAGTAAAGATTTGGTAAAAGAACTTCCGGAAATTAAGTCTTTTTCACCAAGAAACTTACAATACATGAATCAGTTTTACAGGTTATATTCGGATATAGAGATTACGCCCCAACTTGATGCGCAAGTTTTAAAAAATGAAATTACGCCCCAGTTTGGTGCGCTAATTAATAAAGATATAATATTTATGATTCCTTGAGGTCATCATAAAGTTATTATGGATAAATGCAGGGATAATCAACAGAAAGCTTTATTTTTTGTACAGAAGACTTTAGAAAACGGCTGGTCAAGAGCAGTATTGTTAAATTTTCTTGATACGAAACTTTTTGATAGACAGGGTAATGCAGTTACGAACTTTGAATTTACTCTACCATCTGTGCAAAGCGACTTGGCACAAGAAATCACAAAAGACCCGTATAATTTTGACTTCATTTCTCTGACTCAAAATTACAATGAAAAAGAATTGAAAGATGCGCTGATGGATAATATTACATCATTTTTATTAGAGCTTGGAAATGGGTTTGCTTTCGTAGGCAGAGAATACAGAATTGAAATTGGTAATACAGAAAATTTTATTGATATGCTGTTTTATAATATTAGACTGCATTGTTATGTAGTGGTTGAAGTAAAGATCACAGCATTTGAACCATCCTTTACGGGACAGCTTGGAACATATGTGGTTGCGGTCAATCATCTTTTAAAATCAGAAATGGATTCGCCAACATTAGGATTATTGATTTGTAAGTCTAAAGATAATATTCAGGCAAAATATGCAATTGAATCAAGTAGTCAGCCGTTGGGAATATCAGAATATGAACTTTCAAATCTTTTGCCGGATGATTTTAAAGGAACACTACCGTCTATTGAAGAGATAGAAGCAGAGTTAAATGATTAAAAGCGTGAGAAGTATTCTTGATATTATGCACTTGAGGGAAAAATATGTATCGGAAATTCAGAAGTACTAAGGAAGCTATCTGCTGGGGAAAAAATCATTATGGGGATTGGCTTCCAAATTATCAACCTGAGGGGGAGTTAAGAGGCTATTTTGGAACAGAAAACCTAGAGGCTCTTTTGCTAGGTGAATATACACAAATTGAGGTTGAAAAACTCAGATATGGTTGTACAAAATATGAATTTCTAGAAAAAGAACTTATGGAGATGCAACAAGTTATGGATACTTGTTTGGATAGATGGGTGATTCCAGAAGACATTTGGGGATATAGATTTTTGGAATATGAGGATTTATGTAAGAGCACAAAAAGAAAGTATATTAATTGTGGTGCGATAATAGAAGATAAAGGATATATGGGAGTAGGACTTGTGGAATCAGCATTAGGGAAGGAGTCGTTTGGGGCACATAATACTTTATTAAAGATTATGATTCCCAAAGGAACAAAAGGATTATATATTGACCTGATTAGCAATAGAAGTAATGAACAAGAAGTACTATTTGCAAGAGGAAGTAAGCTAAGGGTAGTATTTTGCTATAGAAGAATTAGTAGAAGAGTTATTATATGTAAAGTAATAAATTAGTACATATTATTGAAAGCGAAAAAAGGATTGTTCGATAAAAGAGAGGGCATTTTTTAGATGAACCAAACCAAAGTAACCATAAGAAAAATAACGGCATGTCTGCTTTTAACCAGTTTGCTTTGGGGATGCGGACAAGGTGAAGAGAATATTGAAAAGGAACAACCTGCTGAAAATAGCAAGCAGATAGAAGAAATTGTTCAAACGGAAGAAGAAGTAATTTCTGACGACAGCGCTACCTTTGCAGATGCTACAATGAAAGAAATAATTAGTAAAGCATGCAAGGGTGAACCGGATGAAGAACATCTGGAAGAAATTACTTTTTTGCACTTTTCTCTTACAAAAGATGAAGAACCGATTGCTGTTTTAGACGATCTGGCTCTTCTGCCGAACTTAGAACAGCTTTATATTGATGTGCAGCCGGAGTGTGAAAAGCAGATGGTGCTTGATTATGGGTATCTGGAAAACATGGATGAATTAGCGGAACTAACCATTCATGATAAGTATCTTACGGATATTTCCTTTGTAAAACAGATGAACGCCTTACAGAGTCCGGATGTATCTTTAGAGGAACTTAAGAGCGAACGCAGGGAAATGTCAGAAAACAAAGATGCCATTTCCGCAGGGCAGGCGTTAGATATGATTTATGAACAATAATTCCAAGTTGAGGAAACGGTATACGAATTTTATACCTACGGATTTGATTATGGTAAAAAAGAATTTGTCAGAAAGGACTTTTTTCAAGTGGACTCTCTGACTGGAGATATAGATGCTTATCCGGATATTTAAGGGTTAAGAGGGCAGAAATTGCCAAGTTCCAAAATCATTTTCTGCGCTGAAAGGATTTCTGCTTCTGTTCCGTTCCATTGTTTCATATCTTCATGAATAAAGTACAGCATTCTGTCTGACAGATTGGAAAAGAAGGCCTTGACAATCTTGCCGGATGCGCCTGCCAACGCTGCCGTCAAGGTCACATTGTCTATGTTTCGCAGGATTAATTGAATTTCAAAATCTCCTACATGTACGAACTCTTCCAATAAATTCGTATTGTCGGAATACATTTTTTTACCCTTGTAAAAATCCAGAATTTCCTGTCGCGTATATTTGAGTATTTCGCTCATTTTTCCATTTTTCTCCCTGTAATCTATGCCGATATAGGATGCAATCAGTTCTTGCAGAATCTTCGGAGATTCTTTGGCAAATATTTTTCGGAGTACCGCTGTAATCATTTTCCCTTCCGGATGTTCTGTCTCCGGCAGAGTCGTAACATAATTTTCAAGGAATTGAAATGGTTCTTCAGATCCTCGTTGCTCCATATAAAGATTCATTATATATGGAATTGCAAAAGTAAGAAATGCGCTTCCGCTTTTGAGTTTGGGGACATATGCTTCCATAGCACGAAGCCCTTCTGCCCGGCTGATTTCACCGCATTTTAACAAATCTTCTCCGACTATGGCAAGACGGAACTTTTTCTCGTCATACATTCCTACTTTTTCCACCTGTATCAAGGTTCTGCCTACCAGTTCATCAATACTGCATTCAAAAAAATCGGCCAGTGCCCACAGCATTTCGATGCTCGGTTTTGACAGGTTTCGTTCCCATTTGGAAACAGCCGCCGGACTGATGTTTAGTACTGCCGCCAATTGCTCCTGGCTTATTCGTTTTGCCATGCGCAGAGAATATAATTTTCCGCCCATAGCCACTCCGTGATATTTTACATTTTCCATGTTGATTCCCTCCGGCATAAATGAGATTGCGAACTTCGACAGGTGGTGCTTCGCTGATGTTTTCAGTTACGTTTTATAAGAAATAGTTTACTGGTTCAAAAATTTAAAGTCAAAGGATAAATCATTGAGTTTTTTAACCGATGGTTTCAACCATTACATTTGGAAATATAAGGTATACCATGTTATAATTAAGAAACTAATTACTTTTCAAACGAAACTGAGATTGGAGGAATTGATATGAAGATTACATCTGACGCAGTATCCGCATATGATTACAGTCACCATATACTTGATATAGAAACGGATAAGGGCGAAACAATTCGTGTCGGACAAAAAATCTCAATTATGATTTTGGATGAGGATACTATGGAACGTATAGAAGAGCATGAAATAGCTTCTATGCATAAGTGGGTATTACAACCTGACGAAAAGCATGGAGATTGGATAGATGTCGAGTCTGTTTCCAATGGGGAGGACTGTAAAGTTGAAATATATGGTATAGACGGAAGGGTTCAGACAGCTGATATGCCATCACCAGCGGAGCAGAGAGCGGAGTTAGAACGTTTAGCTGCAATGATAAATGTCACGCCCTATAAGGAAATAAATCATGGTGTAGGGGAAAGTATATATGATCATATAGATGAGAATTTTACAGTGCCGGAGAAGGTGATTTTGTATTTGCAGACAACACAGCCTCATTTTCTCCCTCTGGGGTTATATAAACATCCCTTTAAGGATATGAAGCTATGCGGTCCATATTCGTATACTGATGGGGAATATTACTGGGACAGGGATGCGTGGAAGTATATAGTCAAATATCATGTTACGATTCCTCAGAATTTTATAGATAAAGTTATGTCTGATGAAGGAACCGCTTTCTTGGAAAAATACGCAGAAAACAATGAGGAGTGGAGAAAGAGAATCAAAGAATTGAAAGAAAATCCTGAAACATTATATCTAGTGCCGAAAAAGCCGGGGGATTATTCATTGGATGAATTTTAGTTTTACCATGCCCACTACTCTTCTATATCCGGAATATATTCTATAATATCAAAAATCTGACAATCAAGGGCTTTACAGAGATTATTAAGTGTGTATGTGGTAATGCTTTTTCCCTTTTTAATGCAGTTTATAGTATTGGCGTTAATTCCTTTTTTCTGGACTAACGCGTAAATGGATATATTCTTTTCTTTTAACGTGCGAAAAAAGGGGGCATATGAAACCATTGAATCAACTCCTTTCTTTACCGTTTTATTATAGGCATATAGGTAAATTCTTAATATAGATAAAGTTTTATCTACATAGTGCTTGAAAACCCGGAGGCGACTATGATATAATTATCCGGTGTTGAACACATGAAAAATGACTTGAATTTCAGGCATAAGAAAGGGAGGGTAGTAAGGCGTAAGATGCAGGAGGAAAAAGCAATAGGAAAGAAGCTGGCGGAAGCTCATGCCAATATTGGAAAAATTATACTGCGGACTTCGCTTCGCGTTCTGTTGGCAGGAGTTATTATATTGGCCGGTGTGAGGGGGAACCCACCGCAAGGAAAGCCCGTTAGCTTTCTGGCAGGATTTCTGGTCGTGCTCATTACCTTAGGTGCTGCGGCGTGGGTGTTTTTTCCTTTGATTCACTGGAAAGATTGTATGCTGTTTTATGAAAACGGCATTGCGACCGGTGGGAGAAAGTGGACACTGGACGAACTTGGAGAGATATCGTTTATGGATATGAAGTCTAACTATTCGGTGTTTACGCGGACTTATATGTGTACGTCGGTAAGAAAGTTTGACATGACATATATAAAGGACGGAAAAAAGAATTTTAACCGTGCATATTTTGACACGGTTTGAGGAAAAGGAGAAAAAAATTATGAATAACTATGTTATTATAGGAATTGTTGCTGCTGTAGTTCTTTTTGTAATCATATATGTGAAGATAACAATTGATGAAAAGAAGGGGGAAAACAGCGAAGAAAAGCAGAAAATTAAGGATATTGTGAAAAAGACAGTGCCGAATGGCGAAACGTATACGATAGCTTATGGTACGAGAGAAGAGTTTTCTTTAGGCGGAGGCGGAAGGAGAGTAACCACCACAACCAAATATTGGTACTACGGAGTGGCATTTAAGCAAGGAGATTTATATCTTGTTCCGTTGGATTTTGCCGGCGGGGATATTAGTTACAATGAACCGATACATATGGAAAAAGGCAATTTCGGCATGGCGGAGACAAGGAACGGACTGCTGACATTATATGAAAAAGATAAGAAAGAGCCTATGAATCTTTTTGTGGTGGCGAGCAATACGAAAGAGGACAAGTACCATCCGGTGAACATCCAACAGAAGGAAGAGGCAGCAGCATTCATGCAGTTTGCGGAAAGTTTTGCGCAGGATATCAATGCAGCTAACGGTATTACCGATATTAAGGCGGCGAAGAAAGAGGCAAGGAAGAATTAATATAATTATAGAGGGACTGTCATTTCGACAGTCCCTTTACAAATCGATATTATTTATTCCGCTCACGCTCTCGCTGCCACAACCACAGAGTCACAAAGAGCATACCAAAGGAACTGAAAAGTGCCACAAAATATGCGGTGGCTGCTGGAGTAGAGGATTGAACGCCTTCGACATTTGCATACAGCTTGCCATTAGAAAGATAAGCGGTAGTGGTTGTGCCTTCACTATAGGGATAAGCGGCATAAACATTTTGTAATTCGTAATTTTCTCCCATATAGCTGACAATGACTTCATATTTTGTCGTAGTATTTCTTGAATAATTTACCCGGATTGACGTTTCCTTCGTTGACACACTGACTACCTCAGCCTGTACTTCTGTGTAGTCTACGTCGGTGTTATCCGAGAGAATCCGCAGCAATACGGTTGCGACAATACAGAGAATAGTAATAATTCCAGATATGTATACTTTTTTCATAGCTTTCTCCTGTTCATTTATTGTAGTCTTTTAAATACTACCCACTAAATGTCATTATAGCATACAATCACTCTCTAAGCAATTTTATCTTACCTATTCTATGGATAATTCTAAATATGATAAAATATATTTTGCTATCTCTTCTGACACCTGATAATATGTTTTAAATTCTCCCCGATTACTATATTCACCTGGAATTATTTCCTCAATATAATAATTACCATCGCTTTTATAAAGTATCTGGGTATACATTTCTTTTAACTCTTTTTTATTACTATCCCTTGATAACATAAATCTAACAATTTGGCATTCAACTTCGCTGGGATTTGGTGCATTATCTGCATATTCCCACTGATTCAGAGCCAACCCATTTAGATATTGCTCTATTTCAGAAATATCGTCTATTTCATTCAGCAACGTGTTATTGTCTGCTCCGTAAAACTGTATCTTCTGCTCTTTAGAAGTCTTGAGTAGTTCTTTTTCTGTAAATAATGTTTCTCCTTCATAATATCGGGCATTCTCTATATCATCTGTTTTTTCAATATCACTATTAATATCACTATTTGGCACATAAAAAGCAAGTCCCCACCCATTCAGTATGTCCTTCGCTGTCATATGCTTATTTAGCTCTAAGTCTTCTGGCGCATTGAGAAACCGTCCCGCCTTTTCTGATATTCTAGCTATTGTTTCTGCTCCTTGAGCATAATTTCGTATAATATATTCACCTTTACCGGAAATATATAGTTCTAAGGTACTCATATTAACTAACTGTGTTTTATCATATAAAAATAGAGGTTCATCAATTACCTCATATGATATATAACTATATACCAAGTCTCTATCTTCAGGCAATTGTTCCATATAATTCCAAGATTCAATATCCAGTTGTTTTACGAACCTTTCTATTTCTTTATTATTATCAATTATACCAATCATCTCATCAGAAGCTGTATTAATTTCTATAAATTGTTTTTTTTCTTCAACGTTACTGAAATACTCTTTTTGACTACAACCATATATTCCTATGGCACTAAATGCAAACAATAACATAAGTAATATTTTTTTCATAGCTAGTCTCCTTAAACATTTAATAGGATTGCGAGGGGAATCACTCCCCAAACAATCCATCAGCCCACTTTTCTACATCATTGCTGAATTCTTCTGCCCATGCATCCATTTTCTCGTCCTGTAGTTGTTCGAGTTCATCGAGTCTTTTCTGCACATCCTCAGAATATGCTGCTCCGTTGATGTTCCCCATAAAAGCATTGATAAATGCATCGTCAAGGTGAAGCTTCCACTTTCCATTCTCCCGATATGCCGTGACCGTGACCTCAAGCGTGCAGATATCGTCTTTATCGCATGATTCCACAATTGCAAGCAGACCGCCATCATCATCCATAATATTTGAAATGTCTTTTATTATCTGACCGATTCCTGTGCCGGGACTGTCTAACATATTTTCCAAAAGATAGATTTCATATTTTCCCATGACGTCAGCCATGTTGAGATTTGTAATCTCCATAGTAATTTCGGCGCTGTCCCCATCTTCTTTCACATCCGTTATCTCCCATGCCAGATTCTCCATCATTTTTACATCCAGCTTATAGTTAAAATCATATTTCTTTTTCCGTTTTCCGGTCTTTATTCCCGGCTGTAAAAGCTCGTTGAAAACCCGATATTCCGTTTCCACAGGTACACCGATCCAATTATAGTACGTTTCTATATGGTTGTCCGTACACTCATTAAACCGTTCTAAATCCAGTGCTTTCAAACTCTCCATTGTATATTCTGCCGCGCCCCTCGCAGTGAGTAAATCCTCATCCGCTCCGTTTGTAGTATGGATGCCGCATGCGCTTAATACGATGCTTCCAAACAATATGATTCCTAAAAGTCCGACCTTAAGTTTTTTCATGCTACGTTTTTCCTCCTGCCATTTTTCTCAGTAATTTTTTCATTCATTATAATAATGGCAGTCTGAGCATTCAACGGGGATGACAGAAACAGACGGCAGGACAACAAAAAAAGGCGCCTTTTATTTTTCTTCTAACGGTAGCATTGCTGCAAAAGTAAACCATCCATTCTCACATTTTAATACGCATGTCCCGTTATTTTTCCTGATTACGGAATCCACATTCAATAGTCCGATTCCGTGCCCAGACTTGTCGCGCTTGCTCGTGACGATTCGGTTATCTTTGATTTGCACGGTATCTTTTACCGGATTGCGTATCGATAGGACAAGCTGTTCTTCTTCTAAAACCATCTTAAATTGTATCACTTTGTTTTCGTCAAGTTTCTCACATGCTTCTATCGCATTGTCAAGCAGATTTCCCAACAGCGTCACGATATCCTCTTCACTGACTGTAAGCTCCGACAGATTTCCGGAAACCATCGTCATAACGATTCCCTTGTCACTCGCCTCATGATATTTCTGGTTCAACATTATATTTACCACTGCATGACCGGTATTGATACACATTTCGTTTTGCCGGAAATTTCCGGTCAGTCCTGAGATATACTCTAACGCTTCTTTTGTCTGTCCACTCTCAATCATTCCCTGAATACAATTTAACTGATTCTTGTAATCATGGGAAAAGCGCCGTTGCTGCTCGTAATGTTTCTTCATGCTCTGATACAAATCCATCTGATTCTGTGTCTGTTCGTGAAGAAGACTTAGTTTTTGCATCTGGGATTCTTTTTCCAACAGACTGGTCATATAATAAAACCCAAATGCATATACCGCCGCAAATCCGGCAACCACGGTCAGTCTTGCATAATCATCTGTTATAGTGTCTGTCAGTGGTATCATAGTAATCGCAATGCTTACCACGATGCCGATGATTGATAAAAGTCCGAATTTACCCCATTTGATATCTGTCAGACCGCGGACTTTACGCTGATATTGGTAACGAAAAGCCAGCATTAGACATAAATAGCATACATTCAGAACCGGTTCCAACATATCGGATGTCGCAGCATAATCCGCAATCGGAGTTATATAAATGAAAGAAATAAAAAGTAGGGAGTTTAGCCAGTAAATTCCACAAAGCACAATCGACAAGATCAGATTTTTAATGATACTCATCTGAAAATAAAACTGTGCGACAACAGCAACCACAACAATGAACCGTACCGGCTGTAAAATATACGGCGGAATCTCTGTCACAGCAATAACCATAAATCCTGTCGTAAATGCGAAAAGCGTAGTGTGTTTCATCCATTCATACCGCAGCTTCCGCCTTGGCACGATAGTCTCATAGAATATCCGGCAGCTCATACTTATGGTAAATGATATCATAAGGTTTCTAATGATTCGGATTACAAGCTCCAACATATCTTCCATCACAGCGCTCCTTTATAATCCACAAATGCTTCTTTTACAGTTTGAAATCTAAGACGCGGAATGGGAAGTTCCTCGTTTGTGTCGAGTAATGCCGTATAATTGCTGATTTTACGGATGTGCTTCATATTCACCAGATAACTTTTATGAATCCTTAAGAAATTGCAGCCTTCCAATTTGCTTTCCACACTGTCAAGTTTGTCATAAATCTGATATGTCACCGCGCCCTCTTCCATATAGTGAAAAATAGACTTATGTCCTCTGCTCTCTACATACAAAATGTTGTCAGTATATAATTTCTTCTCACCTTCCAGAAATGTGAAGGTCACTTGTGCAATCTGCATCTTCTGCAAAATCGCTGTCATACATTCCTCTATCGCGAGGTCAAGCGTGTCCTTCATAAGATAACGAACCGCATTTACTTTGTAGCCTTCCAGCGCATAATCAATGAATGCCGTCACAAATACAATATAGGTATCACTGTGAAAAGAACGAATACGCGAAGCTGTCTGTATCCCGTTTATTTCATCCATGTTGATATCCAGAAACACAATATCAAATTTTACACTGTTTACACATTGCTTTAAAAACTCTTCTCCGGACAAAAACAGATGAAGCTCATACTGTAGCTCGCGGCTTTCAAGATATCCTTCAAGAAGTTTTTGTAACTTTTTACGATAAAATTGTTCATCATCACATATTGCAATTTGCAGCATAAGTAGCCCCTCACTTTAGGATGAAGAATGCCGCATTTAAGGCATTCTTCGGTGTGAAGTTTTAGAAGTTCTAAGTCAGCTATGCTGACTTTACGAAATCAGCCTTTGCTAGGTAAGCAAGACTTGCTGCGCAAGTCAGAACTTCTCTTCACACTATAATACTTGTAATTTTATGGGATGTAAAGTGGAAGAATAATTACCGATATTAAGGCGGCGAAGAAAGAAGCAAGGAAGAATTAAATTCAAAGAATCTTGTATTTCGAACAGTTTTTGAGTATACTAAAGCTATAAATAAAAAAAGAGGTGATTTCTATGAGCTCAGCGCAACAGGCTTTAGATTATCTAAGTGAAATAAATGAAAATCAGAAACAGATACGAGAGATGGTAATGGAAAGCTACCGTGATATCGCAGCAGGAAAAGGTCGAGACAGCAACGAACTTTTTGAGGAATTGGAGAAAAGGTATTCCAATGATAGAGTATAAGGTAATCATCCTTCCATTAGCAGAAGAGGACATTGCAGATCAGACAGATTAGACTGTATACATATTGAGAGTTTTTCATATGTTGGTTGATAGCAAGGAAAAGATTTTAAGAATTTTTAGAGAATGATATAAAGCCTTTAAGTTAGACAACTTGAAGGCTTAAATTATCGAGAGATTGCAAGGTAGATTGCTCTTGTGATATGACAAATTACAAAATTATCATGCTTAGGAGAACATATTATGAAAAAGAACAGGTTGATTATCATACTATTACTATCCATAGCTTTGTATGGCTGCTCCGCAGACAGGGAGAGTACAAATGAGGAAAATGCAGAAACGCCAACAGAATTCGAAGCCGAAAGTCAGAATACAGCAGAAGTGCATATCCCCACAAAAGAAGAAGTATATGCTATGCGCGCACAGGTCTTAGAGGGGATGTCTGAGGAAGAAATAGAGAGATTGACAGAAAATATAAAAGTGGCTAACCAACGGATGGAATCGGCATATTTGAATGATAATATTTTTGAAAAGCTGGAAGATTCGGAGAGCCTTTTATGGAATTATTTTGATGAAAAAGGTGATATACAGGTTGGCTGGACTTATGAAGGCGATTATTACGAAATGAGAGACATTATGAAAAGCGAAAACATTTCGGAAGAGGAATTTTATGCTCATTATGGTACGCCTGAGACCGTTTATAATCGCTTTGACGCAGAAAATTTTATAGAACTTTTGGAAGAGATGAAAGGAACTGTAAGGAATGAAAAACTACAGGTCGATTTGCAGCAGATGATTGATGAAACAACTCTAGCGGCTGAAACGCATGAGATGGAATATGCTTATCATGTTTACGAACTTTTGCATGATATGGATTATTATCTGCTTCGATACGGTCTGGAGGATGTGGGAAAGTATGTTCAGGATGTTTCCACGCTTGCTAAATATTATGGGGTTTTAAGCGTATACGACTGAAAATGTTTCTGCTTTATTTCTGTACGGAGAATGAAATATATGGTAAAATATCCGCAATGAATAACACAAACAAAATTTATACTTAAAAGAAGGAATGAAAAATGGACAATAATTACAATCCGCAGAACAATGAAAATCCTAATCAGCAGGGGAATTCTTACCAGCAGCCTAATCCCTACCAGCAAGGAAATCCAAATCAACAGCCTAATCCATACATGAATAACGGGTATGGTAATTACGGAGGAGCATATAATTACGGCGGGAACCCGGAACCACAGAAAGCGCCGAATATTTTTCAACAGTTTGTGCTTTCCTTTATACCGCCTCAATATAACAGGCTCACAAAGGTTAAGACCGGAAGCATGATTGGATTTGTAACGCTTCTGTCATTTGTCTTGACCGTTATTATATTTGCATTTTTATTAATTATTTTTAAAACAATGAATATGAGCGAGTGGGTAGACCAAATACCGGATTTTGAGGTAAGGGAAGGGCGGTTCCATATCGAAGAAGATTTCGAATTTGATATGGCTCCGGCATATATTTATTTGACAGATGATGTTGATGAATTTTCCTATGAAGATGCCTATGAGTTAGCAGATGAAGGATATTGGAATATTATTCTGGTAGGACGGGACAGATTGTCGCTTATGCAGAACGGACAGTATAAGCAGGCTGATTTCAGTGATTTGGGCAGCGACATAGTAATTGATAAAGACATGTTTATTGGCACAGTTATATCTTTTATGAAGGTTTTTGTCGTAATGGGCTTTGTTATTTTCTTTGTAGGGAGAATATTCTGGTATTTCCTGTGTGCGGCGGTTTATCTGCTGATTGCGATGTTCATCGCCTCCGTTATGATGAAAAAGCAGCTATCGACAGGAACGCTGTTTAGAGTTGCAGTATATTCTAAGGTATTGATGTTTGTAGTAGCGACATTTCTAAGTATAAGCGTTTCGATACCTTTTCTTTTCGGGGTTGCCGTTACCGTAGTATTTATGGGATTTGTGATAGCGAAATTGCCTGAAGAGGGTTGGCGTTAATACGCCTTTGGCGGGATATTCTTTTCGTTTTGTATTGTAATATATAATTATCATTAAAACAGGAGGAATCATACAATGGCACATAATTTTATGTATTATGCACCGACAAAAGTGTATTTTGGAAGAGAAGAAGAAAAAAATACCGGAAAATATATTCGTGAATATGGTGCAAAAAATGTCCTGCTCGTGTATGGCGGAAGCAGTGCAAAGAAATCCGGACTTTTAGATTTTATTAAAAAGTCGTTGAATGATGAAGATATCTCTGTTTCCGAAATTGGCGGTATTGTTCCGAATCCCCGGCTTAATAAGGTATATGAAGGAATTGAACTTGGAAAAAGAAACGGAACGGATTTTCTTTTGGCTGTAGGCGGAGGAAGCGTTATCGATACTGCAAAAGCAATCGCATATGGACTTGCGGAACCGGATAAGGATGTCTGGGAGCTATATGAGCATACGCGGGTTGCAAAAAGGTGTCTGCCTGTTGCAAGTGTTCTTACAATTGCGGCGGCAGGAAGCGAGACTTCTAAGAGCAGTGTTATTACAAATGAGAAAACCAATGCAAAGAGAGGCTATGATAATAATCTGGCAAGACCGGTATTCGCCATTATGAATCCGGAATATACCATGACTCTTCCGGATTATCAGACAGAGTCCGGCTGCGTGGATATAATGATGCATACGATGGAACGGTATTTCACAAACGGCGGAAATATGGAGATTACGGATTCTCTTGCAGAGGGATTGCTCAGAACTGTTATGAAAAATGCAGAGATTCTGCATACGAATCCGCAGAATTATGACGCCCGTGCCGAAGTAATGTGGGCGGGAAGTCTTGCGCATAATGACCTTACCGGCTGTGGTAATGACGGCGGTGATTTTATGTCGCATAAGTTGGAACACGAGATGGGCGGTATGTTTGATGTTACCCACGGTGCAGGTCTTGCCGCAATCTGGCCAAGTTGGGCAAGATATGTGAAGTCAAGCTGCCTGCCGCGCTTTGTTCGATACGCTCAAAATGTTATGGGAGTATCGATTAAGGGAACCGATGAAGAAATTGCCGAAGCCGGTATCAGAGCAATGGAGGATTTCTATCACCGGATTGGTATGCCTACGAATATGAAAGAGCTGGGAATTGAACCGACAGATGAGCAGATTAGAAAAATGGCTCAGAGATGTATGGCAGCATGCGGAAACCGCACGGGTTCGGCAAAAGCACTGACAGAAGAAGATATGGTTGCGATATACATGGGAGGCAGATAATGCCGTGATTCGTGACGGAAGCATGGCAGGATATTTGTGATGACAAGACTATAACAGACTAAAATCAAACGGAGTGCGGCATGAGCCATACACTCCGTTATTTTATCATTGTTTGAAATAAAATGTTAAATCATAACATCACAGATAAGTAACCTGTGCATCGGCGTTATAGGTATGAGGCTCTTTGTTGACTGCCTTGTGACCGAATGCAATGGCTATCTCATACTCGTAATTGTCGGGGAGTTTCAAAGCCTTTGAAAAATACTCCTTTTTCTCTCCTCTCATGGCATCGAAAATGCAGCCGATAATCAGGTTGCCCAATCCTAAGTCTTCTGCTGCAAGAGCCATATTTTCCACTGCGATACCGGCATCTAACGGACTCCATTTGTTGGAACTGTCAGCGCTCAATATGACTACGACTGGCGCTTCATAATAGAAATTATGCTCCGCAGCCGTGATATTGCGCAGGCGGTTCTTTTCCTCTTCAAGTTCAGTCAGAATCGGATTATCACCCTTTAATACGGTGAAATGGATTTCCTGTTTATTAGCGGCTGTCGGCGCCTGAAGACCCGCATGAATTAAAGTCTGCAATTCTGTGTCTGTCAGCGGTTCGGAAGTATACCCTCTTGTAGAACTTCTTTTTTTGATTACTTCAATTACATTACTCATTGTCTGCCTCCTTATAGAAAAATATCTGTCTTTATCGTACTCTAAATTTACATCATTTGTCTATAGTTGATTGTATAGGAGTAATGGATTTTTTTATATTTTTGGTGTATTATTTTAGTAAGGGTCTGAAAAATACGGACAAAATAAAATCTTATGGAAAGGATAGGTAAAAAATGAAAGTTTTAATGATTAACGGAAGCCCGCAGGCAAAGGGAAACACTTATATCGCATTACATGAAATGGAGAAAATCTTTGAGAAAGAGGGAATTGAAGTAGAAATTTTACATATCGGGAACAAAGATATCCGGGGATGTATCGGATGTAATTTCTGCAGACAAAACGGTAAGTGCGTATTTGATGATATGGTTAACGAAGCAGTGGCAAAGTTTGAGGCGTGTGATGGTCTGGTAGTGGGAAGTCCTGTTTATTATGCTTCTGCGAATGCAACGTTGGTGGCATTCCTTACACGGTTATTTTACAGTACGGGTTTTGATAAGACAATGAAAGTCGGTGCAAGCGTAGTGGCAGCACGGCGCGGCGGTTTGTCCTCTACATTTGATGAGTTGAATAAATTTTTTACCATTTCAGGCATGCCGGTAGCCTCCGGACAATACTGGAACAGCATCCACGGAAGAGAGCACGGGGAAGCTGAGCAGGACATAGAGGGTATGCAGGGTATGCGTACACTTGCGCGGAATATGGCATTTTTGATGAAGAGTATTGCGCTTGGCAAGGATGCATATGGACTTCCGGAAAAAGAGCCGTTCCAGCGGATGAATTTTATCAGATAATAAACGTTGGCAGTCAGCGTTATGCAATAAGAGGTGGAGTATATGAATTTGGATAATATTACAGTAAATACACAGAGCAGTATTCGTATAGCGGGTTCTAAAATATTATATTTTGACCCGTTTCAAATAGCGGATACCGCTCATGATGCAGATATCATTTTTATAACGCATGAGCATTATGATCATTTTGAGCCGGAGTCTATTGCAAAAATTAAAAAAGACGGCACGTTTCTGGCAGCGCCGGAATCTATGAAGAAGAAAGTTCTTTCCGAATCCGGTGTGGAATCTGATAAGTGTGTGTTTTACAATCCCGGTGAGACGCATGAACTGGAAGGCATCGTGGTAGAGACGGTGCCTGCGTATAATAAGCTGAAACCATTTCATCCGAAAGGAAAGAAGTGGCAGGGATATATCGTAAAAATGGATGATGTCCGTTACTATGTAGCGGGCGATACGGATGTCAATGAGGATATTCAAAAAGTGGAATGCGATGTGGCGCTTATTCCAATCGGCGGACATTATACTATGGATAAAAAGCAGGCAGCAGATTATGTAGCAAATCTAAAGCCGAAAGCAGTAATCCCGACGCACTTTGGAAGCATTGTAGGCAGTAAGACGGATGGCGTGGAATTTAAAGATAGTCTGGAAAAAATGGATAAGAATATTCAGGTAGAATTCAAACTGTAAAGGGAGGATGGCGGTAAAATTCACAATTTATATTCTTGAAATTATTATAATTTAAAGTATAATAATTATGAGAGGTGGATTTTGTATGAGGAAATTTGTCAACAGGCAGAAAGAACTGGATTTTTTAGAAACAGAATACAGGCGGGAGAATTCTTCCCTTGTTATTCTTTATGGACGGCGAAGAGTAGGAAAAACAGCGCTTGCAAATGAATTTATTAAGAACAGACAGGCGATATATTTTTTAGCGACAGAAGAAAATGAAGTACAAAACAGAATCTCTTTTAAAAATATCGTTGCGGAACAGACCGGCAATGAGTTGTTAATGAACGCCAGCGTTGATAGCTGGGATATGATTTTCAAAGTATGGATGGATACTGCTTCTGATAAAAAGAAATTGATGGTGATAGATGAATTCCAGTATCTCGGAAAAGCAAACCACGCATTTCCATCCGTTTTTCAAAGAATATGGGATACTATGCTCAAAGATGAGAATGTTATGGTGATTCTTTGCGGCTCTCTGATATCTATGATGGAAAGTCAGACACTTGCCTATTCGAGTCCTTTATATGGACGCAGAACAGGGCAGATTAAGCTGAAACAAATTCCTTTCCGCTATTACCATGAATTTTTCCCGGATAAAAGTGAAAAAGAACTGATTGAATATTATGCGATAACGGGCGGTGTGCCGAAGTACATTGAATTATTTCATGATTTTACGGATATTTATACAGCAATAGAAAATAATGTATTGTCAAAATCCAGTTTCTTATATGATGAACCTAATTTTTTACTGCAGCGGGAAGTTAGTGAAGTTGGGAGTTATTTTTCCGTTATTAAGACAATCGCAGCGGGTAATCGGAAACTTGCCAAAATTGCAACTACTCTGGAAATAAAACAGACCGGGATTACGAAATATTTGCAGACTTTGATAAATCTTGATATTTTGGAGCGGGAAGTTCCTATTACGGAGGATAATCCGGAGGCAAGTAAAAAGGGACTTTACAAAATCAAGGATAATTTTATGTTGTTCTGGTTTAAATTTATTTTTCCGAATCTGCATTATATTGAATCGGAACATGGGGAACTGGCAATGAAAAAGATACGGGCAAATCTTGTGGATTCACATATTGCTTATGTATATGAGGATATCTGTATTGAAAAAATGTGGGAACTGAATGCTGACAGCGCATGGGATTTTCATTTTGATAAAGTCGGAAGATGGTGGAGTGGCAATACGGAAATAGATATTGTGGCGGTTGATAAAGAGGGCAGTCATATTATTTTCGGTGAATGCAAGTATTGGACAAATAAGGTTGGAATAGATGTACTGCGTGGACTTGAGCAGAAGTCTGAGCAAGTTGAATGGCAGAAGAATATAAGAGAGAATTACTTTATTTTATTTGCTGTCAATGGGTTTACGGATGAATTGGAAGAACTTGCAAAGACAAGAAAGGATTTAATACTTATCGCCCCGGAATAGGGTATGAGGAATTTTGTTTAGGAGAGGTTTAATATGGCTGCTTTTTTTCCCGATGTGTTGGATGAGTTTTTAACATCTGATTTTTTGGAGCATGTACGTGAGAAATTTCATTACGGAGAAACACGGAAAGTCGAATTTCAGGCAGTGGCAGAGGAAATGCTTCCTTTGATGCGTAAAGAAGCTTTCTTTTTAGAGGAGCGGCAGGCGGAAAAGGACAGTATGATATATGAGAATGTCGTCATGTCTTTAGGAAAGGCTTTGGATGATTTACAGGAAAGCTATAGTAAAAAAGGTCTGCTGTCAGAAAGTTATATGCTGGAAGTATTGGCAAGTGAAGTTTTAATGAAAGGATATGAGGCATATAATCGCTATGTCAGGGAAAATACGGACTGGCATGTTGCGAAATACCATTTTCCCGGCAGTGAGGAAGCGTTTCCGATAGATATGCTGCCGCAGCTTATACAGAATGTTACATTACAAGTTACATGCAATGATGCTTTTTGTATGCAGCCGAAAAAAAGTGTGGCGTTTGTTGCGGAGCTGACGCAGGATGAAAAAGTGCAATGTCAAGGGATTTGTGTCGGGTGTCATAACCTGCATTGCGTAAACAGGATAACAGATGACGACCCGGTAAAGAGACGGATAACAGAAATGACAGATATGACTTTAACATATGGCTATAGCCGGATTTTCGGAGTCCTCCGGTGTGAAGACGGTTTGCGCTAGAACTTTTCTTTACACTTGACATTGAAAAAAAGTATGATATACTTTGAACAATTGAATAGATAACATACAGGTGTCAAAACAATGCGAAAAATAAGCATTGGTTTTGGTGAAAAGGGAAACAGGTGAAAATCCTGTACGAACTCGTCACCGTAATTAGGGAGCAGAAGCCGATATGTCACTGGGAAACTGGGAAGACGGCAGATGCGCTGGTTTATAAACCACGAACTTTAAGCCGGGAGACCTGCCTGAATGTTGTACGGAAACATTTGTTTCAGGCCACGAGTAATTGGTTGTACGTTTGTACTTGCAGAAAGCACGATGGACTATTGTTTACATCGTTGTATTCGGCAGGCTTATTTTGTGTACGAATCCTTTACCGTAGCTATGTTATGGTAGAGGATTTTTTTTGTATAAAATATTGCGCGATATTTTAATAAAAACAGTATCCTTGTGGAAAAGCAGGGAAGAAAAAGGAGAGAAAAATGAAAAAGAAATTGGCAGTTGCATTATTAACTGGTGCCATGACTTGCTCACTGGCACTGGCAGGTTGTTCAAAGGAAACTTCGGAGTCTGTTGTAAATACGGTAGAGAGCGAAGAAAACAAGGAAAATGCAGAAAAAACAGAACCGGAAAAAGAGAATAAGGAAGCAGAATCAGCCGATACAGCTTCTACAGAGGATGAGGCGAATTCCGATCAGAAGGCAGCGGATGAGGTTGCTGCACTGATTGATGCAATTTATGTACAGGAAAGAACAGACAGTACAGATGAGCAGTGTGCGCAGGCAAAAGCCGCATGGGATGCTTTGACAGATGCCCAAAAAGAATTGGTGGAAGGTGAAGAAGCCGACCCTGATTATTTTGGCAGGGATACAGGAGACGCTTCCAAAGATGATCCGAGAAATCAGGATGATATCGGAGAAAATGAAATTCTGGTAGTCAGCTTCGGTACTTCCTTCAACGGCAGCCGTGTTGATGATATCAAAGGAATTGAGGATGCAATACAGGCGGCTAATCCTGACTGGTCTGTAAGAAGAGCTTTTACGGCACAGATTATTATTAATCATGTACAGGCGCGTGATGGAGAGTTCATTGATAATATGGATCAGGCATTGGAACGTGCTGTTGCAAATGGAGTAAAGAACTTAGTTATACAGCCTACGCATCTGATGCATGGAGCAGAGTATGATGAATTGATGGAAGCAGTTGAAGCATACGAAGACCAGTTTGAAACAGTAAAGGTTGCAGAACCTCTTCTTGGTGATGTCGGTACAGATGCCACAGTAATCAATGCGGATAAAGAAGCAGTTGCAAAGGCGCTTACTCAGGCGGCAGTACAGGATGCGGGATATGACAGCATAGATGCTGCTAGGGAAGATGGAGTTGCATTCGTATTTATGGGGCATGGAACTTACCATACGGCGAAGGTATCATATACCCAGATGCAGACACAAATGGAAACACTGGGATATAATAATGTGTTTATCGGTACTGTAGAAGGAGATCCGGAGGAAACATCTTGTGAAGCAGTTATAGATGCAGTGACGCAGGCGGGTTATACAAAGGTAATACTTCGTCCGTTGATGGTTGTGGCAGGTGACCATGCTAATAATGATATGGCAGGAGAAGATGAGGATTCATGGCTTAGTATGTTTAATGCTTCAGGCAATTTTGAAAGTGTGGATGTACAGATTACAGGTCTTGGTTCCATTGACGCTATTCAGAAACTATATGTAGAACATACAGCAGCGGTAATAGAAGATTAAAAGATAAGGTGAGAAATATGAAGAAAAACATAATAGTTGTTATTGCGATTCTCTCTGTCATGCTGTTTGGAGGTTGTGGAGACAACAATAATGCACAGAAATCAGATTCAGCGGTAAATGCTGTTGTAGAAGAAAATGCAGAGGAATTATCAGAAACTGCGCCGGAAACATTACCCGAAGAGCCAGCGGAAGATGGAATTGAAAGTGATGAAACAGTAAAGCAGAATCAGGAAACAGTGGAATTAGCAGATGGTATTTATACGGCGGAATTTACGACGGACAGCAGTATGTTTCGTGTAAACGAAACTTGTGACGGAAAGGGAACATTAACAGTAGAAAATGGAGAAATGACAATTTATATTTCGCTTGGCTCCAAAAAGATTTTAAATCTTTATTCCGGACTTGCCGAAGATGCAGCTAAAGAAGGTGCCGAGTTGCTTTTGCCGACAGAAGATACAGTTACATACAGTGATGGCATGACCGAAGAGGTCTATGGTTTTGATGTGCCTGTTCCTTATCTTGATGCGGAGTTTGACTTGGCTTTGATTGGAACAAAAGGAAAATGGTATGACCACAAGGTCAGTGTTTCCGATCCGGTTCCGGCAGAAGGGGATGCGCAGAGCGAAAATACAAGTGGTTTAGAAGACGGCACATACAATATAGAGATTACATTTGAGGGCGGAAGCGGAAAAGCAGAGATTTTATCTCCTGCAATACTTACTGTAACAGACGGAAACGTAGTCGCAACAGTGGAATGGAGCAGTCCTAATTATGATTACATGATAGTGGATGGAGAAAAATATCTGCCGGTAAATACGGAAGGGGATTCTGTATTTGAAATCCCGGTTCTCAAATTTGATGAACCAATAGAGGTTATTGGTGATACTGTGGCAATGAGCAAACCTCATGAAGTGGAATATACGTTGACATTTCATTTAGATACGGCGGTCAAAGAATGAGAGGAAGAGAAAAAGCGCTTGTTTTGCTTCTCATGGGACTGTTATGGCTGCATGGTTGTGGCAGTCCATCTCTCGATTCTGAAGCAATGACAGATACAAAGGAAGAATCCGATTCTGATATAGAAGAACTGATTTATGAAAGCAGCATGGATCTGCAGTATGCTGAGAATTTTACAGTCGATTATTATAAGGGCGGATATACCCTGTTGACTACAACAATGGACGGAAATCAGTTTTTAATTGTACCGGAGGGTATGAATGTGCCAAAGAATCATAATGCGGTGGTATTACAACGTCCAATAAAAGACATTTATCTTGTGGCGTCATCAGCAATGGATATGTTTGCCAAACTGGACGGACTGGATGCAATCACTTTTTCCGGACAAAAAGAAGACGGATGGTATATTGAATCCGCCAGAGAAGCAATGAACAATGGCGATATTCTTTATGCGGGTAAGTATAACAAACCGGATTATGAATTGATTGTTTCAAAGAATTGTACACTTGCCATAGAAAATACGATGATTTCTCATGCTCCCGAAGTGATAGAAAAAATGGAAGATTTTGAAATTCCTGTTATGATTGAGTATTCCAGTTATGAGTCACATCCTCTTGGCAGGGTGGAATGGGTTAAGTTTTTTGGCGCATTACTTGGGAAAGAAGAGGAAGCAGAAAAAATATTTGCAGAGCAGACGGCAATCCTTGAGAGAGTGAGTGCGGAAGAAAAAACAGATAAGACGGTAGCTTTCTTTTTTATTACTTCCAATGGTCTTGTACAAGTACGTCAGTCATCAGACTATGTGCCCAAAATGATAGAACTTGCGGGAGGAAACTATATTTTTGAAGATATCGGAGATCCCGAAACAAATCGCTCTACTATAAATATGCAGGTAGAAGAATTTTATTCCGGTGCAAAAAATGCCGATTTCCTGATTTACAACAGTTCCATAGACGGCGGGGTATCAAGTGTAGAAGAACTGATTGGTAAATGTGAACTTCTGGCGGATTTCAAGGCTGTGAAAGAGGGGAATGTCTGGTGTACTACAAATGATATGTACCAGCAGTCTCTTTCAATAGGTTATTTAATTGAGGATATCCATGCAATGATTCAGGGAGAAAAGGAGGATATGCACTATCTTTTTCATTTAGATTGAAAGGCTAGATTTTTATGTACAAAAATAAAAAATACAGATACATTATGGTATTTATTCTTCTTGGAATCAGCACGTTGATTTTTCTTGTTTTAAATATCTGTATTGGAAGTGTCAGGATTGCATTGCAGGATATTTTAAGAACGTTTGCAGGACAGGAAGAGAGTGAAACGCTAACAAGAATTTTGTTGGATATAAGGTTTCCGAGGGCAGTGGCAGTTTTGATACTTGGCGGAGCGCTTTCGCTGGCAGGATACCTTTTACAGACATTTTTTAATAATCCGATTGCGGGTCCGTTTGTTTTGGGGATTTCTTCGGGAGCCAAAATGGTCGTTGCGCTTGTAATGGTGTTTTTTATGGGGCACGGGATAAGAGTAACATCAGCGTTTATGATTCTCGGAGCGTTTATCGGTGCAATGTTGTCAATGGGGTTTGTACTGCTGATGTCACGCAGGATTAACAATATGTCAATGTTAATCGTCAGCGGCGTTATGATTGGTTATATTTGTTCGGCAATAACGGAGTTGGTCGTGACATTTGCAGATGATGCGGATATTGTGAATCTTCATAACTGGTCGAGGGGCAGTTTTTCCGGAATGACATGGGAAAATGTAAGGGTTATGGCGGTAGTAGTTTCCATGACATTTATTGCGGTTTTTCTTATGTCAAAACCGCTTGGAGCTTATCAGCTTGGCGAGGCTTATGCAAAGAATGTGGGTGTCAATATTCCTGTTTTAAAAGTGTGTATCGTTCTCTTTTCCAGTATTTTATCAGCATGTATTGTGGCCTTTGCAGGTCCGATTTCCTTTGTCGGAATTGCTGCTCCGCATTTGGTTAAAAAATTTTTGAGTACAACAGAACCTATTTGGATGATACCAGCCTGCTTTTTAGGGGGCAGTGTATTCTGCTTGTTTTGTGACTTGCTTGCAAGGACAATGCTTGCGCCGACAGAACTAAGCATCAGTACGGTAACGGCTGTTTTCGGCGCACCTGTTGTACTCTACATTATGGTAAAAAGAAAATCATGTGTGAGATAGGATAACAATATGGCAGATTACTATTTTTTTACAAAAAAGATGTGTGTAGGTTATGATAATAAGCCGCTGATAAAAGAATTGGAAATCGCACTGTCAAAAAGAGAAATTCTAAGCTTGATTGGTCCGAATGGAGCTGGAAAATCTACGGTTTTGAAAAGTATTGCGGGGCAGCTAAAGCTGCTTGGCGGAGCGGTGTATCTTGGAAAAGATATGTTAGCGGAAATGAAAGGAAATGAGCTGGCACAAAAAATGTCAGTTGTATTTACACAAAAAGTAAAGACGGAAATGAAAAGCTGCCGTGATGTGGTTGCAACGGGTAGATATCCTTATACCGGATGGTTTGGCATTCTGTCAAAAGAGGATGAAAAGATTGTCGATGAAGTTATGGAACTTACGCATATAACGGAGATCTGCGAACAGGACTTTGATAAAATCAGCGATGGACAAAAGCAGCGGGTAATGCTTGCAAGGGCAATTTGTCAGGAGCCGGAAATTGTAATATTGGACGAGCCGACTTCTTATCTGGATATCAGATATAAACTGGAATTTCTATCTGTTTTACAGGAACTGCGGAAAAAGAAAGGGCTTACGGTTATCATGTCTTTGCATGAATTAGAGCTTGCCAAGATAGTTTCCGATAAAATACTCTGTCTGAAAGGTGAATATGTTGAAAGATATGGTACGCCCGAAGAAATTTTTGAATCTGATTTTATAGAGCGGCTTTTTGATATAAAAGAAGGGAGTTTTTTGGAAAACAAAAAGTTTCTTGCATATATCAAAACGATAAGTTCACTTCCTTAAACATATGTGTGGAGGTAATTATGGCAAAAGTAATTATGGTTCAGGGAACAATGTCCGGGGCAGGAAAGAGCCTTTTGACAGCGGGGCTATGCAGGATAATGAAACGGGATGGATACAGAGTAGCTCCTTTTAAGTCACAGAATATGGCGCTTAATTCCTTTATTACGTCGGAAGGACTTGAAATGGGCAGGGCACAGGTTATGCAGGCGGAAGCGGCAGGGATTGCTCCGTTAGTCTGTATGAATCCGGTTTTATTAAAGCCAACGAATCATACGGGTTCGCAGGTCATAGTCAATGGGCGGGTTCTTGGAAACATGAGTGCAAGGGAATACTTTACCTATAAAAAGAATTTGATTCCGAATATTAAAGAAGCATTTCACAAGCTGGAGGAAATTGCAGATATTATCGTAGTGGAGGGGGCAGGGAGCCCGGCGGAAATTAATTTGCGGGAAAATGATATTGTCAATATGGGGCTGGCTGAGCTTATTGACGCGCCGGTACTGCTTGTGGGTGATATTGACAGGGGCGGTGTGTTTGCTCAGCTTTTAGGAACATTGATGCTGCTTACGGAAGAAGAAAGAAAACGGATAAAGGGTCTTATTATTAATAAATTCCGGGGTGACAAGTCATTGCTGGATTCCGGTATTGAAATATTAGAGCAGAAGGGTGGTATTCCGGTAGTAGGCGTACTTCCCTATATGGAAATAGAACTGGAAGATGAGGACTCTTTGACAGGACGTTTTGAAAAAAGACGAAAAGGCAGGATTGATATAGCAGTTATCCGTTATCCGCGGATTTCCAATTTTACGGATTTTAATGTATTTGAGCAGATAGCGGATGTATCTGTACGTTATGTTACAAGGACTTCGGAATTAGGATGTCCGGATTTGGTTTTTTTACCCGGCAGTAAGAATACGATGAGCGATTTGGAATGGATGCGTGGGAATGGACTTGAGGATGCAGTGAAGAAATTGGCAAAAAAAGTACCGATATGCGGCATCTGCGGCGGATACCAGATGATGGGGGAGAGAATTTTGGATCCGGAAAGAATGGAAGAAGGCGGAACGATGAAAGGTATGGAATTATTACCTGTTATAACAGAGTTACAGAACGAAAAAGTGCGCCGCCAAATAAGCGGAAGAGTGAATAAGACAAAGGGGATTTTTTCCGTACTCTCAGGACTTGATTTTGACGGATATGAGATACATATGGGACAAAGTGTAAAAGCGGATTCTGAGAGCAGGGAGACAGAAGTGCCTTTTATGGGCGGGTATAATCAAAATGTGTATGGAACTTATGTACATGGAATATTTGATAAGGCTGCTATTGCTTCGGCACTTGTAAGAGCGCTTGCAGAGAAAAAAGGAATCCCGGTAGACGGCAGAGAATCCATGAACAATGAACTTTGTATAGATTATAAAGATTTTAAAGAAAAACAGTATGATAAACTGGCGGATACATTATCGGAATATCTGAATATGGAGAATATTTATGGAATACTTGGGGATGCACATGTCAGATAATGATACAAAAGAGGCATTGGATAAGCTAGCATTAGATATGCCGGACAAAAAAGTATATAAAAAAGTATTGGAAAATTGGGACAGGATAGCCAAGCCGCTAGACGGAATGGGCAGGTTTGAAGGTATTACTGCGCAAATAGGTGCAATTCTGGGAACGGATGATATTGATATTTCTAAAAAAGCTGTCATCATCATGTGCGCGGATAATGGAATTGTAGAAGAGGGTATCAGCCAATCCGGACAGGATGTTACGATGGCAGTCGTAAAGCAGATGGCAAAAGGAGCTTCTTCCGTAGGAAAAATGGCGGCAGCAATCGGAGCGGATACGATTCCAATCGATATTGGAATAAACAGCACGGAAAAGATACCGGGAGTGCTTGACAGAAAAATTCGAAGCGGTACCAGAAATTTTATGAAAGAGGCGGCTATGACAGAAAAAGAGGCTGTCAGAGCGATTTTTACCGGCGTGGAAGTGGCAGCGGAATGTAAGCGGAAAGGCTATCATATTCTGGCTACGGGTGAAATGGGAATCGGAAATACAACAACAAGCAGCGCAATTGCAGCAGCGCTCTTAAAATGTGATGTGGATGATGTAACCGGAAGAGGTGCAGGACTTTGTGATGAAAAGCTGCAGCATAAAAATCAGGTTATTAAAGAGGCAATCAAAAAATATGACCTGTACAAAGCAGACCCGCTTATTGTATTGGAAAAAGTTGGGGGATTGGATATTGCCGGACTTGCGGGGGTATGTATTGGCGGCGGTTTGTTACATATGCCGGTAGTGCTTGACGGTGTTATCAGCATAACAGCGGCGTTGCTGGCGGAACGGCTTGTTTCGGGAACGATGCAATATTTGATTCCGTCACACAAAGGAAAAGAGCCGGCAGTAGAAAAATTACTGAAAGAATTAAAGTTAGAGCCTGTTATAGATGGAAAAATGGCGTTAGGTGAAGGAACAGGAGCCGTTATGATGCTGTCATTGTTGGAAATGGCATTATGTGGCTATCGCGGAAAGACTTTGTTTTCAGATATTCAGGTGAAACAATACGAGAGGTATTGACAGGAAAGGTTTGGTTGTTGGGAATTATGATGGTATTGGTAATTGGTGGCAGCGGAAGTGGTAAATCTTCTTATGCCGAGGAAACTGCGGTTTCGCTTGCCCAATCTTCTGATATGAAGAAATATTACCTTGCTACGATGCAGATTTTTGATGAGGAAGGGCAGAGCAAGGTCATGCGTCATAAAAGATTAAGAAGTGGTAAAGGTTTCTTTACAATCGAGCAGCCAACTGAAATTCATAAGGCTGCAGTGAAGATGGCGCCGGGAGAAAAAACGGTATTGTTGGAGTGTATTTCCAACCTGACGGCAAATGAAATGTTTTCAGATGGAAAAAAGCAGGAAAAAGAACAGGTTGTTGAAAAAATAATAAAGGGAATAAGAATGCTGAAAAAAGAGACGACACATTTAATTGTCGTAAGCAACAATGTGTTTGAAGACGGAATCGTTTATGATAAGGAAACGATGGAGTATATTGAGGCAATGGGAAAGATTAATCAGGAACTTGCCGATATGGCTGAACAGGTAGTGGAAGTAGCAGCGGGGATTCCGATATGCAGGTGATAAAATCATTTTTTATAGCAGTTTCCATGTATTCTAAAATTCCGGTTCCTCAGTTTGAGTGGAAAGAAGAGGATATGAGGTATATTTTTTGTTTCTTTCCCTGGATAGGAGCATTGATTGGCGGCTGTATTTATTTTTGGAATTGTTTATGTGATAGTTTCCACATAGGAATATTGTGCCGTGTTGCGATTGATACGGCAATACCGCTTTTGATTACAGGAGGAATTCATGTTGACGGCTTTATAGATACGATGGATGCGCTGCACTCTTATGCTTCCAAAGAAAGAAAATTGGAGATTTTAAAAGATTCTCATATTGGCGCATTTGCAGTTATTATGCTTGCAGTATATGGAATGTTTTTTTTAGGGGCTTTTTCGGAAATCACACAGGATACGCTGGTAAAAATTACATGCGGCGGATTTTTCCTGTCACGCTGTCTTTGCGGAATCAGTGCAGTTTCTTTTCCATCTGCAAAAAACGAAGGAATGCTTTTTCTTTTTACAGGTAATTCACAGAAAAAAATTGTGAAAGTATCTTTATATATACAGAGCGCTGCCTGTATCGGACTTATGTGTTTCTGGTCATTATTTGCAGGCGTCGTTGTTACTGTCGCTGCGATTTTGATGCTTCTTTACTACTATTACAAGAGCAGGAAAGAGTTTGGCGGAATTACCGGAGATACGGCAGGTTGTTTTGTTGTTCTGTGCGAAGGGTGTATCGTTGTCACGGCAGCTTTAATCAATATTTTTATATGGAGATAATCTGAGAATGAAATTAATTATAGGCGGATATGCACAGGGAAAACTGGATTATGTACTGGCAAAGTATCAGTTGCAGGAAAATGTGGTGTGGGATGGTATTTTGCCGGATAATGCGGCATTACGGGACAAACAGGTAATTGTCAATCATTTTCATCAGTGGGTAAAACAACGCATATTAGACGGAGGATGCCCGGAGGAAGAAATTTTATCTTTTTTGGATAATTATAAGAATTGTATCATTATCTGCGACGAGATAGGAAACGGAATTGTGCCGATTGATGAATTTGAAAGGGAATACAGGGAACGTGTAGGCAGGATTCTCATAGAACTTGCGAAAAGAGCAGAGGAGGTCGAGCGGGTACTATGTGGAATCGGACAGAAAATCAAGTGACATTGGCGCTTATCCGGCATGGTGAAACGCAGGCAAACAAAGAGCGGAGATATCTGGGAAAAACTGATGAGACCCTTTCAGAAAGCGGAATAGAAATACTGCAGTCCTATAAAGAACAAAATTTTTATCCGGATGTAAAGTATCTGTTTGTCAGTCCTATGAAGAGATGTATGGAAACTGCTAAAATACTTTATCCGAAGTTATGTCCGGTAATAATTCCGGAATGGGAAGAAATGGATTTCGGACAGTTTGAATATAAGAATTATGAAGAATTAAAGGACGATTCCCGCTATCAGAAATGGATTGACAGCGGAGGGCTGCTGGATTTTCCGGATGGCGAAAGCAGAGAACATTTTATCATGCGGTGCGAAGCCGGACTGATGAAAACGTGTGACACGTTATATCAGATGACAGAGGCGGATGCAAACGAACCCGTTCGTGCGGGGATTATCGCTCATGGAGGCACGGTTATGGCGCTGCTTCATTCTTTCAGTGGAGCGGATTATTTTGATTCTCAGATTTCCAATGGCAGAGGTTATTTGTGCAGGATGAAATGGCATGGCGAGGGGATACCAAAGAAAGATAATATTCAGATAAAGGTAGTAGCAAAAATATGAGAAACCATATCATTGCTTTTTTCTTAGGATTCTTAATAGATTTGGCATTAGGCGACCCATACTGTCTGCCGCATCCGATACGTCTGATTGGAAAGCTGATATCGGGGACGGAAAAAATGCTGAGGGGATTCCACAAAGAGAAAGCAGAGAAAACGGAAAATAGAATGAAAGCAGAACTGCATCAGGGAATCGGACTGGTGCTTATTGTACTTACTATTGTAACTGCTGTTGCATTTTTAATATTGTATTTGGCATATCGGCTGCATCCCGGCATCGGTATAGCGGCAGAGTGTATTATGACTTATCAGATTCTTGCAGTAAAGTGCCTGAAAGTTGAGAGTATGAAAGTCTATCAGGGTTTAAAGAATGGTGATCTGGAGCAGGCAAGAGCAGCGGTTTCCATGATTGTAGGAAGGGATACGGAATGTCTGGATGCGGAAGGGATTGCAAAGGCGGCAATAGAAACGGTGGCAGAAAATACTTCTGATGGGGTAATCGCTCCGATGTTGTATTTGGCAGTTGGCGGACCGGTACTTGGTTTTTTCTATAAAGCGGTGAACACAATGGATTCCATGGTCGGATATAAAAATGACAAGTATTTGTATTTTGGCAGGGCAGCCGCAAAGCTGGATGATGTTATAAATTTTGTTCCGGCAAGAATCAGCGCATATCTTATGATTATTGCTTCTTTTCTGCTTAATAAAAATTTTTCCGGAAAAGGTGCATGGGAAATTTATAAAAGAGACCGTAGAAAACATGCAAGTCCGAATTCGGCGCAGACTGAGTCGGTGTGTGCCGGTGCTCTTTCCATACAGCTTGCAGGAGATGCAAGTTATTTTGGGGAAATAGTGAAAAAGCCTTATATTGGAGAAGCATTGCGTAAGGTGGAATATGAGGATATTAAGCGTGTGAATCAGTTGCTGTATGTTACTGCGTGGATGTGTGAAATATTTTGTCTGTTGGTTTTGATGTTTTTTCTTGTGTAGTTATGTCGTTAACTATAGATGCTTTGGAAAGGATTTTATCTGATGGGGATTCATGGTGGTGATATTTATAGAAATCATGTAATTGTTGACTTTTCGATTAGTGTAAATCCGCTTGGTACACCGGAAAGCGTGACAGAAGCGCTGCGCAAAGCGGTTGAACTGTGTGGAAGATATCCGGATATGGAAGCAGAGAAATTAAAAAAGGCAGTTGCAAAGATGCTTTCGGTGCCGGAAGAATATCTGTTGTTTGGAAACGGAGCGTCGGAACTTCTTATGGCAGCAACGCAAGCTTTAAAAGCAAAAAAAACGGTGATACCGGTTCCGTCATTTTATGGGTATGAATATGCGGCAAAAGCGGCAGATAGTGAAATTATTTATTATGAGATGAAGCAGGAAAATGATTTCAGAATAACTGAGGATATTGATAGTATTCTGACCGAGGATGTGGGACTGCTTTTTCTTGCCAATCCCAATAATCCAACAGGGAAATTGACAGATAAGGAATCCGTTAAAGCGCTTATACAGCACTGTAAGGATAAGGGGATTTATGTAGTTTTGGATGAATGCTTTATTGAATTTTGCGGTAAGCATTTTTCCATGCTTTCAGAAATTGAGCAGTTTGATAATCTTATTCTTGTCAGGGCATTTACAAAAATATTCTCAATTCCCGGAGTCAGGTTAGGATATCTGGTATGTAAAAATCAGTCGGTTCTGGCTAAAATTGCAGGGCAGCTTCCGGAATGGAACTTATCATGTTTTGCACAGGAAGCGGGCTGTATTTGTGCATTACAAAAAGATTTTATCAGGGAAACACAAAATTATATTGAGGAAGAAAGGCTGTTTTTGGAAGAAGGGATGCTTCGTAAAGGGTTTCGGATATTTTCTTCTAAGGCCAATTTTATCTTACTTTATAGTGAGGAACCTTTGTATGAGAAGCTGTTGGCAAAGGGAATTTTAATCAGGGATTGCGAAAACTTCAGAGGATTAGGTAAAGGTTTTTACCGGATTGCGGTTAAAAGCAGAAAAGAAAATGAGTTTTTATTGGAAAGTATGTGAAGGATAGGCTATGAGAAAGGCATGGTTATGAAAATGGAACATTCTAAAAT
>CAMWMM010000005.1 GCA_947175285.1 uncultured Lachnospiraceae bacterium | reverse complement strand
ATCAGCCTCGGTCTCGTGGGCTCGGAGATGGGTTTAAGTGACAGGTAAAGGCTTTATTTATGCAGCGATATAGTGATATAAATGATTCGCAACTGGTTGTATGGGATGAGCTGTTTGGTGATGTTCATGCCTGCAATAACTATTGTGAGTATAATGGTTATTATGAGATAAATAATTATTTGAGGACAAAAGTGGTTACAGAGGAGGAGGTAGAAAAATATAGTGCGGATTCGAGTATTATTCGGAAAATATTCCATAACACCATTCGTGATAATATACAATATTTTTATGATTTTCTCCAGTTGGCATATAGTATTAATCCGACCCTAAAAGTTTTTTGCATTCTGATGCCACAATATTATGCGGTGCAGGAAAAAACAAAATCCGCATATGCTTCGTGGAAAGAAATGTTCTATACGATTATGGAAGAAGCAAAAAAAATCTTTCCTTTTACATTTCTTGATTTTAAAGAAAATGAAATAGCACAAAAAAGAGAATGCTTTTTTGATGTGTCCCATCTTAATTATTATGGGGCTATTCAGTTTACCAAGTTATTAAATACTATGATTATGCGAGAAACAGGAGTTTAAACAAAATCCTGTCCCTCGATAAATTGCTGACTTAGAATATTATTCAGACGGTCATGCCATGTAGAGTGTTTTGCAGCTTGCTTTTGATTGTGAATTATGTGTTTGGCATATTCGGGATTATTCAGGATAATATCTACATTTTTAACTAATTCATCCAATTTGGTAAGGTCATAAAATATGATGTTTTCCCCATTTTTGAAATGGCGTTTCATATATTCAGAGGCATCGGTAACACATACTGCGCCATTTAACATGGCATTATAGACACGCTCATGTGAGCCTTCTTTGTACCAGGATTGGATGTTAAGGCTGATTTTGCTGTTGCACACTAACCGGATATATTCTTCGGGGGAAACATTTCCGCAGGGATGCACATATTCAGGGTATTTGTCTATAACAGGCTCCCAGTTTGTTCCATATAGGCTGATATGAAAATGAGCTTCGGCAAGCGCGGAAATTATCTTTTCCTGATAATAGGCGCGTACATTATGTACATTATAATAGTATACAGCATAGAGGCAGTCTAAGTAATTGTCTGCATCAGTGTTTATGCCTGCTTCGCGAAAATATAAATCCACCAACTGTTCCGGAGCCAGAAATGGATATTTTAAAAGTATATTAAAGGTAGTCTGCAAAAATTCGGCTCCATTATCAGGGAAAAAAGAAAGGGTAGCCTGAGGCGGAGAAATCAGTTCTCTGGTACCAACATACAGGATATCAATATCTCTGGATTCATAGGGCGTTTCAGACAGAGGTGAAAGTTCACCGCCATGCGGAAGAAATATTGCAGGATAGGATGGATAGTATTTTTGAATAAGTTTTGTATGATTCTTATCAACCGAAACAATATGCATGCATTTTATATTAAGTTCCAGAACTTTCCTATACCATATGGGAGAATCTACTTGTATGTTATAAAGCTGTACTTGCTTCATATCCCAGTAATTTTGACCTTGTATGTTAAGGTCAATACCTCCATTATTGAAAAGAATGACATATGTTGTTTCATCAATAAAAGCATCTAGTGCCGTCAGTTTTGACATAAAATCTTCATCTGTCCAATTAAGAACATAATTATTTGGAGTATGGATTGCCATTTCATCAATGAAATGATTTAGCACTGTATTACGTCCTTTGATAAAAATGACCATTGGTGCTGCTGTTTCCGTTTGTAATTCTGTAGACATAATGAATCTCCTGCTGTATTATTATATTTATGATATCCATAAGTGGTTTTGTTCGTATTTTTATTATACTTAATTTGATTAGGGGTGGCAATATAAAATGCGCTTATTACTCTATTCATGGAATGCCAACAATGAGCAAATTTTGGCAGATAATTTGATAAGACTTGGATTTGAGGTTATCTGGTTTCGCAAAGTGTGCAGGCATTATACGCGGGATATGGAGCTTGCCATGGAAATGATACAGCGCATTCATGCGCAGGCAATTGAAGCTGTTGTCTCTTTTAATTATTTCCCGATTATCTCTATGATTTGCAATACCTGTCAGATACCTTATTATTCTTGGGTATTTGACTGCCCGCATTTTACCTTATATGCGAAGCAGATTGCCTTGCCGTGTAATCATATCGGTATTTTTGATAAAGAGATGGTCAGGAAATTAGAAGAATATGGGATTCAGACAGTATATCATGTACCGCTTTCAGTAGATATAGAGTATTTTAACAATGTCATAGCACAGACTTCCGGTAAAGAGAAATATCAGTGCGATATTTCTTTTGTGGGTTCTTTGTATACGGATGAACATAATTATTATGATATGTTGTTTCCTAATACTGACGAAAGCATGGAAGCGGCAATCAGGCAGCAGTGTTTTTCATATGAAAAGGATTATTTGGGACAGGCTGTCCTCTCAGGTGAGATAGATGTACAAACCTTGCGTCTGGGAATGGAACAGCAGGGATTGATGCTGGGGGAGGATTACTATGCAAAGCCGGAAGATATTTTAATGGCGGCTGTATTGGAGAAGAAAGTAACAGTTGAAGAACGTAGGATTTTGCTGGAAAAAATAGTCAGACAGAATATTGATTTTCGCTTATATACGGGTTCTGATACGAAAATGCTGCCTGAATTAGATGCCTGCAATTATGGCAGAGTAGATTATCATACACAGATGCCGCTTATTTTTGCGGGCAGCAAAATCAACCTTAATATTTCGCTGCGTTCTATTCATACGGGGATTCCGTTGAGAGTATTGGATATTATGGCATGTGGCGGTTTCGTGTTGACGAATCGTCAGCAGGAAATTGTAGAATATTTTGAGGACGGTGTAGAGATTGTAACCTTTAACAGCATGGAAGACTGTATAAAAAAAGTTTGTTATTATCTGGCAAATGAGAATGAGCGGAAGAAGATAGCGGCGGCAGGGAAGAAGAACGTACGGAAGAATTTCTCTTATCGAATGGGTATAGAAGAGTTATTCAGGAGGGGTAAAAATGGATAAAGAACTTGTATCAGTTATTATGCCGGCATATAATGCAGAAAAGTTTATTGGCATGGCTATTGAAAGTGTCATGAAGCAAACGTATGCAAAGACAGAGCTGGTTATCGTGGATGATGCCAGTACAGATAGTACATTAGTAATTATGCAGCAATACGCTGATAAATGGCATGACAAAATAAGAATATCAAGCAGAGAGCAGAACGGAGGTACAGCAGCAGCCTTAAATGATGCGATAGAATTGGCAGAGGGAAACTATATTTGCTGGCTCAGTGCAGATGATTTATATTGTGAGAACATGGTTGAGTCGGAAGTAGATTATTTAAGGCAAAACAAGGAATGCGATGCTGTGTTTAGCAGATGTGCGTATATAGATGAGAACAGTCATTTTTTGTCAGAATTGAGTTATACTGTTTATGATGAGTTCTTTGCTATGGGAATGGCGGGAATTATAGCTCTTTTACTGCGTGGGAATTTTTGGCATGGATGTACGGTATTGGCTAAGGCGGAATGCTTTAAGAGAAGAGATCGATTTAATGTGGGTTATAAAGGTGCGCAGGATTATGATTTTTGGTTAAGGATGGCAGCAGATTATAATATTGGATATTTAGATCAGGTCAATGTTTTATCTCGTATGCATAGCGGGCAGGGGAGTAAAAGAATAAATTGTTATTTAGATGAGATATATGTTTTTTTCGATTTATTATGTAGGGAAGATATTATGATAAAGTTATATCAGAAAATGGGTGCAGAATATTCTTATGAAAACATAGTACCGTATATTGAGTATAGGATAGAAAAATTTGCGGAAAGGGAAGAGGAATTAAACGCAATATCTCAACGATTACATAAATATATGGATATGATAGAGAAAGGACAGCTTCATTTTCGGAGATAAGTAAATAAGAATAGAGAGGAAAGGACTGTGTATGAAAATTATTGTATTTGGCGCAAATGGCATGGCGGGACATATGATCGCCCTATATTTACAGGAACAAGGATATGAAACTACAGGTTTTGTCAAAAAGAAAAATGAAATGTTTCCCTGTATAGAGGGCAATGCGTTAGATACAAGGTTAATCTGGGAAATTTTACAAGATTCAGACTATGATGTTGTAATTAACTGTATTGGGATTCTAAATAAAGCAGTGGATGCCAAATTAGCGGAAGGAATCTATATTAACAGCGTTTTACCACATTTGTTGGAGGAGTGTGTAGAAAATAAAAAAACGAAAGTAATCCATATCAGTTCAGATTGTGTATTTAGCGGAAATGGAAAAGGACATTATCAGGAAGACTGCCATCCGGATGCAGAATCTTATTATGGTAGGACTAAGGCACTTGGAGAATTGGGCGTAGGAAAAAATCTGACTATACGGACATCTATTGTAGGGCCGGAACTGAAAAGAGATGGTTTGGGATTATTTCATTGGTTTATGAGCCAGACTGGTTATGTGAATGGATTTACGGAAGTTATCTGGTCCGGTGTAACAACTCTGGAATTGGCGAAAGCGATTGACAGCGCCATAGAGCAGAATTTGACAGGTCTTTATCATTTAGTGAATAATACAGTTATTTCCAAATATGATTTATTATGCTTGTTTAATCGATATATGAACAATAATAAGACGACCATTCATCAGAACGGTTCTTTTGTGAATGATAAATCGTTAATAGACACTCGTCAGGAATTGCACCACACGATACCGTCATATGAAGATATGATTAAAGAATTAGCAGAATGGATGCATAATCATTCGGAAATATATAGGCAGTATTTCAAATAGTGGGAAAGAGGTATGATTACGACATGAAAAAGTTAAAGGTCATGACAATCGTAGGCACACGCCCGGAATTAATACGTTTATCAGAAATCATAAAGAAGGCGGATATTTATTTTGAACATATGTTTGCACATACAGGACAGAATTATGATAGCCGATTAAACGATGTTTTTTATGAAGATTTGGAGATAAGAAAGCCGGATGTGTACCTTAATGTTGTAGGAAAGAATCTTGGAGAAACAATGGGAAATATTATTTCCAAGTCTTATGAGATAATGTTGACGGAAAAGCCGGATGCACTTTTAATACTTGGTGATACAAACTCGGCGTTATCTGCAATCTCTGCAAAACGATTGAAAGTACCCATTTTTCATATGGAGGCAGGGAATCGATGCTTTGATGAAAATTTACCGGAGGAAACTAACAGAAGAATTGTCGATCATATCTCGGATGTGAATCTGCCTTATACGGAGCATGCAAGACGTTATTTGATTGCAGAGGGAATAAGAAAAGAGCATATTTATGTGACAGGTTCCCCCATGATGGAAGTGATTCAGGCAAATGAACATAAAATAGAGAAGAGTAAAATATTAGATGAATTAGGATTACAAAAGGAAAGCTATATTGTTTTGTCGGCACATAGGGAAGAAAATATTGATCATGAGACGAACTTCCTGTCTCTTATGAATGCGCTTAACAGTATGGCGGAGTATTATCAGATGCCGGTTATTTATTCTATGCATCCGAGAAGTGCTAAAATTATTTCAGAAAGAGGATTTCAATTCCATCCGTTGGTACGTGAAATGCCTCCGTTTGCTTTTTCTGATTATAGCAAATTAATGCGGTGTGCTTTCTGCGTTGTTTCCGATAGCGGGACGATGCCGGAGGAGGCATCTATTAGTAGATTTCCGGCGGTTTGCATCAGGACATCGACTGAAAGACCGGAAGCTTTAGATAAGGGCGGCTTTATTATCGGCGGAATAGACGGTGATTCAATTTTGCAAGCAGTGAATATTGCGGTTAATATGAAGCAGCCGGAGGAGGATGTTCCCGATTATATGGATAGAAATGTTTCGGACAAGGTAATTAAAATAATACAAAGCTATACAAGAATTATTGATAAAAAAGTATGGGGAAAAATATAGTATGAAATGCTATATGGGAGAGATTGAAATATGAGAACACTGGTAATTGGAGAGATGGATAGAAATGAGAATTTATATATTAAGTTGAATTATTCCGATGAAGTGTTTGAGATTAATATGGTTGTTTCAGAAGATCGAATATCTTCAAATATTTTTCATTGTAAAATTATAACCGTAGAAGAGTTGGAGAATCTTTTAATATGTGATGATAATAAATTTGTACAAGATTATGATATTGTGTTCCTGTGCAGTCAGGGAGTATTGCAATGGAAACAGCTGATGATGAAGTGTGGAATGTCAGAAGACAAAATAAAGTTAGACACGCAGGTGACTGAGTTTTATACACCTAAGAACAATATGGATTATATGTCTGATTATATATATTTAAGCACTCAGAAAAAATATCAGAGTGAAGACATTACAATAGGTGAGTATACTTATGGCGTACCTTCCATCAAAAATTGGACATTAACTGATTCTGTTGTTATCGGTAAGTTTTGTTCAATCGCTGAAAATGTCCAGATATTATTAGGAGAAAATCATAGAGCGGATTGGATTACAACATTTCCATTTAATGCATTTTTGAGTGACTATTCTTATATCAAAGGACATCCCGTGTCTAAAGGGAATGTTGTCATTGGTAATGATGTATGGATAGGAGGAGATGTCAAAATAATGTCCGGAGTCACGATTGGAGATGGTGCAGTTCTGGCGAACAGTGCACTTGTAAATAAAGATGTGGAGCCGTATACCATTGTGGGAGGAGTACCGGCCCATGTGATAAAAAAGCGTTTTCCTGATGAAATCATTAAACGTCTGCTTGAAATCAAATGGTGGGATTGGGATAAGGAGCTGATGTATGAGGCAGTTCCATTATTGCAAAGTGCATCTTTTGACCAATTCTTTGAATTCTATGAAAGAAAAGTGAAATCAGGTAGTTGTTAGTTCTTTTACTTTTGCAACAGCCATCGGGAAATCACCACAGTTGCGGTAATGTGTCAGAGCTGCCGGGATTTCCCCCATCATTTCATTGATAAGTCCTATATTATAGGTGGGAATAAAGGAATTGGTGCCGTTTTCCCGCGCAACAGGGCAGTGGATTGCTTTCACAAACTCCATCATTGCTTTCATGTACTGCCCGTTGGCAAGATAAATCTGACCCATGACACAGAAAAAATCCGCAGTCGTTGCAAAAGCGTCATAGACTGCCTGGAGCTGTAATGCTTCTGTCGCCCGATCTGTATGAAGCAGGGCATTAGCGTAGGCAATAATCATCATCTGCACCCATTCTGCGTCCGGATTAACATCATATTCAAGAACTTTTTTATAGTACTTGTATGAATTTTCATAGTCGTAAATCATATTATAGGACTGCCCTATCTGAAAGTAAAGATAGGGATTGTCACTGTCTTTTTCTAATTCCTGAAATAAAAGTGTATTATTTCGTTCCACTTTAGCGCGGAGTTCTTCAGGGGTTCCCGTATAGCCTACATGGTTGGTCAAAAGCGGAAGGTCATAACTTTTATAATTCATGCCGGATGAATTGCTGACAACCTGTTCGTGAATCGGTGATTCATAATGATAGAGATTTTTGTTAAACAGCCGCTCTACATGGTCCTGGTAGACAGAATCTGTCTGATTGGAAGTATAGTGATTATTTCTGGCAATCAGACCGACTTCATCAGGATGTTCTTCTATCATCCGTGCAATGGCGTCTGCATCAATAGAAAGCACAACTTCGTCACAGTCTAAGATGAGGACATAGTCGTGGCTTGCCTGAGAAAGGGAAAAATTTCTGGCGGCGCTGAAATCATTTATCCATGTAAAATCAAGCACCTTATCGGCATATTTTGCCGCAATTTCTTTGGTATTGTCAGTGGAGCCGGTGTCTATGACAATAATCTCAAAGCCGTATCCGCTGATGGCGGACAGGCATTTTTCTATGTTCTTTTCTTCGTTCTTAGTTATGATACATACGGATATAGGATAAGACATTTGGTTTGGCTCCTTTTTTATTGTAGTATATCATAAAATCAAGATAAAGTCAGAATAAACATATTGATTAAAAAAATAAATATGTATATACTAATTATATATTTACTAATCATATAATTACTAATTAAATAATTAGCAGTTGGTGCGGAGAAAAGAACATGTTCATAGGAAGAAAAAGAGAATTAGATAAATTAAATATGCTATATCAAAGCGGACAGTTTGAATTTGTAGTTCTTTATGGAAGAAGAAGAGTAGGTAAGACAACTCTTCTACGGGAGTTTATGAAAGGGAAGCAGGGAATTTATTATATGGCTGTGGAAGGCGCTAAAAAAGAAAATCTGAGCGGGCTTTCGGCAGTATTTCTGTCACAGAACAGCAATTTAGTGCAGGCGGGACAAGCTGAGTTTCGGGACTATGAGATGCTTTTTGACTATATAGATTCTCTGGTGGATAACGGTGAACGCACAATTATTGCGATTGATGAGTACCCATATCTGGCAGCGTCTTATCCGGTGATTTCTTCTATGATACAGAAGCATATTGACCAGTGTTGGAAAGACAGTAATCTGTTTCTGCTTTTATGCGGCTCGTCCATGAGTTTTATGGAAGAACAGGTCTTGGGATATAAGAGTCCGTTGTATGGCCGCCGTACGGCACAGTTTAAGATACATCCGTTTTCTTTTTGGGAAGCGAAAGAGATGCTTCCGGGGTTTACTGGTCAGGAGCAGGCTGTACTGTATGGCGTGACCGGCGGTATTCCGGAGTATTTGTCTCGTATTGATAATAGAATTAGCTTGGACGAAAATATAATAAGGCTTTTTTTTGATGAAAGCGGACGTTTGTTTGAAGAACCGGTTAATTTGATGAAACAGGAATTAAAAGAGCCAATGACATATCATTCTATTATTGCGGCAATAGCATCAGGGGCAAGCAGACTGAATGAAATTGCAACAAAAACCGGATTGGAATCCGGCGGATGCAGTAATCAGCTGTCATCCTTAATTGTCTTGCAAATCGTCAGGAAAGAAATCCCTGTTACGGAATCGGAAAACAGCCGAAGGACATTATACCGTTTAGAAGACAGTATGTATTTATTCTGGTATCGATTTGTCAGACCTTACTCCAGCAGCATTATGTGTGGTGTAGGGCGACAGGTTTATGAAACAATAGTGATACCACAGATGAATGATTTTATGGGAACGGTATTTGAAAATATCTGTAAACAGTATTTATTCTTACCGGAAGTCTATGAGAAGCTGTCTTTTACTATCGGTGAAATCGGGCGATGGTGGGGAAATAATGCACTAGCTAAGCGGCAGGAAGAAATTGACCTTATGGCAGTTTCAGGCGGCAAAGCTTTATTTGGGGAATGCAAGTGGAGAAATGAAAAAGTTGGGCGGCAGGTTATTGATACTTTGCTTGAGCGGGGAGAAATGTTTCAGTATCCGGAAAAATATTACTATATTTTCTCGAAGTCCGGATTTCAGGCTGCTGCATTGGATTATGCAGCTCAAAATGAAAGGGTGCATCTGATTACTTTTGAAGAGATGTGCCAGTAGGAAAGGATATTTACATTATTGCAGCATCTCCCTTACTCTATGCCTGTAAGTATGCGCCGCGGCGATTTTGTCATGACCGTTTTTTGCGATGGCGGCACGTTCTTCTTCATGCTGCAGATAATAATCAACTTTGCGCAGCAAGTCTTCTTTACTATCATAATACTCAAAGTCTACCCCTGGGGCAAAGTTGTCGAGAAAGTCCGCCTGATAATTGCTAAGTAAAAATCCACCGCTTCCCATAATATCAAAAGCACGAAGCGGTATCCCGCTTTTGATGCTGCGAAGGGAGATGTTCAGATTAATACGGCTCTGCTTGAAAACAAGGGGCATCTGGTCATAGTAATCCACTGTGCCATGATTGCAAAGATTGGGCATGGACAGGTTTTTATCATGGGTAAAAAGGTCAAGTTTGTGTTTGAGAGTGATTGCAGTCAGTAAATCCATGCGTTCTAGCCCTGTAATCTTACGGTTAATCACATATTGGGCATAGAGATATTCTTTGGTTTCTACGCCATCAGCATTAGGTTCCATCGGCAATGCCTGATATAAGTCTTCCATAATAGGAGACAAGGATTCCTGAATAAAATTATATCCCTGCACTTTCATCTGAGAAGCCATCAGGGCATCTAAGTATCCTTTTGTATAGTCGGATAATGTGGTCATGCGCTCAAAAAAATTATGCTTCTCCGTGTAGAGAGAACCGACGAAAGAGATATCGTAAGGGTAAGACTGTTTGATGTCAGCACTTAAAGTCATAGCATCCAGACGATCCGTATTTGCTGCCATAGGCAGATAGTGCACAGTTGAAATACCTGCGTTGTGAAATTCGAGATATAATTCTTTATCAAAAACGTAAATAATATTGCATGGATTGATAACAGTATAAGAATAGAGCATCACATAGGGACTGTCATAAACCCATGCGATATATTTGATATCTTCTTTTTTACAGACATTGGAAATAACCGGGAAATAGTTAAAGGAAAAAACTACGTCCGGTGTTTCGCAGTGCAGCGCGGAAGCAAATTCGGCTTCAATTACGGCGTCTTGTCTGGCATCCTTGTTGGAGAAAGGAAAACAGACGACAGTATGCCCTTCTTCTGTAAATGCTGTTTTCATATCTTCATTTCCAAAGCTTGCCCATTCGATGAATAGTATTTTCATAAAAATTCTCTTTTACTCTTTTATCTTGTCAATGTCTGTTAAGTTTACACCCGATACCTGCAAGATTGCTTTCAAAGAATAATACTCATCTTTCAATTTTGCATATGTCTTTGTGGCATTCTCTTCTTTTGCAAGTGTCATATATTCTTGAATCTTTTTGAAGTCATCAATAGCAGCTTTTGTAATCTCAAGACCGTTTGGCATATAGTCACCTACTTTCTAATGTTGTGATTGTAGATATGGACTGTTACAAAATAAGTATATCATAAGTAAAGTATAAAGTCTAATCAATCAGCAGACAGTCAGATATATTTTGTTGTAAATGAGAGCATTTTTTTGTATAATATAAAATATGATGTGTTCGATATGCTAATTTTATAGGTAGAAGAGGCGTGTATGTTTCATGCGTAAATATCAGAAAAAGCAGATAATGGATGTGATTGCAAGCATGCATCTTCTGCATCAGCAAATAAAGGAAAAATGGGAAGAAAAAGAATACGGAGTTGTGCAGACAGCGCTTTCAGACTGCCAGCAGGCGGCGATTCAGGTAGGAGAAGCCATTGAGCAGATAGAAGGAACGGCACCGGACAGTATCGGCATAGAGGCAGTTTCCTGTCTGGAGCGATATTGTGAGAGACTTTATCAGCTTAATGAGAGAATAGAGGAAACTTCGGCGCAGAAGGCATATAAATTACTGGAAGAATCATTGAATAAAGCAGAAAATGCAGTTAATCATGTGCCTGTTAAAAAAATAGCAGTCTTTCTTCCCTATAAGGCATCTATGTGGGATTCCCTTGAAAGTGTTTGGAAAGCATCGGATAAAGATGAGGAGTGGGAAAGTTTTGTGATGCCAATCCCGTATTTTGATAAGAATAAGGATGGTTCCTTAGGTGAAATGCAGTATGAGGGAGCAGATTTCCCTTCGTATGTACCGATTGTGGACTGGCAGCAGTATTCTTTGGAGAGAGAGCATCCGGACATCATTTTTATTCATAATCCATATGACCAATATAATTTTGTAACGACAATCCATCCTTTTTTTTACTCTTCAAAAATCAGAGAGTATACGGATAAATTAGTGTATATACCTTATTTTGTGCATCAGAATGACGGCGTGCCGGAACATTATTGTGTTCTTCCAGGAACAATTTATGCGGATGTCGTGGTTCTACAGTCGGAAAAAGTCAGGCAGCAGTATATAAAGTACTATGAGGCGGCTCTGCCGGAACTGGTAGAGAAACTGGGAAAAAATGTAATAGAACAAAAATTCCAGGCGCTGGGTTCCCCGAAATTTGACGCGTCATCTGCGGAAGAAACGATGATTCCTGAGGAATGGCAGGAATTTCTGGGTGAAAATAAGAAAGTCATATTTTTTAATACGCATTTGCGTGGGCTCATGCAGGGGCAGAGCGAGAAATTTTTAAAAAAGCTGGAATGGGTATTTGATTTCTTCAAAGACAGGGAAGATGCTGTGCTGCTGTGGCGCCCTCATCCGTTAATGGTAGAAACGGCACAATCAATGAATCCGGAAGCAGTAGAACCTTATTTGCAGTTAGTGGAGAAATATAAACAACAGAGAATAGGCATTTATGATGATTCCAAAGACTTGCACAGGGCAGTTGATTTGGCGGATGCTTATTATGGCAGCGCCAGTTCTGTCGTGGAATTGTTTAGACAGCAGGGAAAGCCTGTTATGATTATGTCCAATAATATAGACATAAAAGAGGTACCGAGATGAAAGTACATCATTTGACAGATGAAGAATTACGGCAGGTACAACTGACGCAATTGGAAATGTTGGAAGAAGTGGACAGGATTTGTACACTTTGCGGCATTCATTACAATATCATAGCGGGAACACTCCTTGGAGCAGTAAGACATAAGGGCTATATTCCGTGGGACGATGATGCGGATGTGGCATTTCTTAGAGAAGAATATGAAAAATTTAGGATTGCCTGCGAAAAGGAACTTGACCACAGCCGCTTTTATTTCCAGGATCATAGGAATACGACCGGGTATCGATGGGGATACGGTAAGCTTAGGAGAAAAGGAACTCAGTTTTTAAGGGAAAATCAGGAGCATATGCCCTATGAACAAGGGATATTTATTGATATTTTCCCGCTGGATGCAGTTTCTGACAATAAGATGATGAGAACACTGCAAAACTTTCATTGTTTCTGCATCAGAAAGATGATGTGGGCGCCGGTCGGAAAAATCGTTTCCAAAAGTTTGTTTTTGAAAAACTGGTACAGACTTTTAGATGCCGTTCCGGCGGATATTTTATATAAGCATTATAACAGGTATGTGTTAAAGCAGAATAAGAAAAAAACGAAGTGGGTACGCATTCTGACATTTCCAACACCAAATAAGGAATATGGCTATTTGCGGGAATGGTATGAAAATAGTGAAAAGATACTGTTTGAGAATGAGATGTTCTGGGGAATTCGGGATTATGATGCGTATCTGTCCTTTAAGTTTGGAGACTATATGCAGCTGCCGCCGATGGAGATGAGGAAGGTACATCCGGTAACAAAACTACAGTGCTTGCAGGAGGAATAGAGTAATCATGAAGAAAGTCATTACCTATGGCTCTTTTGATTTATTTCATGAAGGACATTACAGATTATTGCAGAGGGCAAAAGCTCTGGGTGATTATTTGATTGTCGGCGTGACGACGGAACATTATGACGAGTCACGTGGAAAGATGAACGTAGTGGATTCTCTGATGGACCGTATTGAAAATGTGCGGAAAACGGGGTTCGCAGATGAAATCATTATAGAAGACCATGTCGGACAGAAAATTGAAGATATTATGAAGTATGATGTAGATATTTTTACGGTAGGCTCCGATTGGACAGGCACATTTGATTCTTTAAAAGATTACTGCGAAGTTGTTTATCTGGAAAGAACCAAAGATATATCCAGTACTATGCTGCGTGCGCAAAAGTACAACATTATCCGTCTCGGCATTATAGGAACCGGACGGATTGCGGCACGGATGGTGCCGGAAGTAAAATATGTAAGCGGGATTAATATCGACGCTGTCTATAATCCTCATATTGAAAGTGCGAAAAGATTTGCAGAGCAGTTTGAGATGAACAAATATATGGACGATATAGAGGAATTTTATACGGAAATCGATGCCGTATATATCGCTTCGCCTCATCAGACACACTACGAATATATTAAAAGCGCCATTCTGCACCATAAGCACGTTCTCTGTGAAAAACCGATGGTCTTAAAACGAGAGCAAGCGGAAGAACTTTTCCGAATGGCAGAAGAAAACAAAGTAGTCTTGATGGAAGCAATTAAAACGGCATATTGCCCGGGTTTCAATCAGTTATTATCTATTGTTCGAAGCGGCGCAATCGGCAGTGTGCGGGATGTAGAGGCCTGTTTTACGAAACTGGAGAGCCCGCTTTCCAGGGAGCTGACAGATACCGTTTATGGAGGCAGTTTCACGGAATTGGGAAGCTATACATTGCTGCCCATTATAAAAATATTGGGGAAAAATTATCAGGATTTGGAATTTAAGAGCCAAGAGGCGGCGAATGGATTAGATATTTATACAAAAGTTTATTTTACTTATGAGAATGCTTTAGCGACATCTAAAAACGGACTGGGAGTAAAGTCAGAGGGGCAGCTTATCATATCGGGAACAAGAGGTTATATTATTGTGGAAGCTCCCTGGTGGAAAACAACGTCTTTTGAAATCAGATATGAAGACAGCAGCCAGAATGAGAAATATTTCTCTAAGTTTTTAAAAGACGGTCTGAGGTATGAAATCGGTGATTTCGTATCCGGCATCAATGGGTTCGGAGAGAAACACTTTAAACTAACGAAGGGCGAAAGTATTACGATGGCAGGAATTATGGAAAAATTTATGGAGATAAGAGATGCCAAATAAAAAAGTTTCTTTAATTATACCGGTTTATAATACGGCAGATTATTTGAGAAGGTGCTTAGAAAGTGCGGTTTCACAGACTTATGTCAATATGGAGATTATCTGTGTGGATGACGGTTCTACGGACGGCTCTGAGAAAATAGTAGATGAATTTGCGGTGAGAGATGAGCGCATAATTGCTGTTCATCAGGAGAATAGAGGAGAAAGCAATGCCAGAAACAGCGGACTAAGGATTGCAAGCGGAGATTATATCGGTTTTATGGATTGTGACGACTGGATAGAGCCGGATATGTACGAAAGTCTGGTTGCTGCACTGGAAGCGGAAGATGCAGATATGGCGATTGCGGGATTTTACCGGGAATTTGAAGAAACCGGGGAGCCGCGTATTACAGTGCAAAATGAAAAAGAAGTGGAGCCTAAGGCATTTGATGGTAAGATGCTTCTGCGGTATTTGTATGAAAGGGATGCCTACCGGACTTTTGCCTATATATGGGACAAACTATATAAAAGGGAAATTATTTATAATGGTGAGGATGGTCCCATTCTCTTTAATGAAAGCATCAAACTGGGAGGCGATGTTCTATATTTGGCACAATGCGCCCTGCATACGAAGCGCGCGGTGTATGTAGACAGAACCTTTTATCATTATTTGCAGCGTGCGGATTCAGGATGTCATATGCCTGATTTGAACAGACGGCAGGATAATATAAGGGCTTATCAGATTGTTAAAAAGATTTTTGAAGAAAAACAGGTTGAGCCGTTTGTGTTAGATTTGATAAAACGTATTCTGGTATACCATAGCAGTAATACTGCTGAGTTAGCATATGAGCTGGGCAGTCAGCAAGTATTGGAAAAATGTCAGAAGCTGATGAAACAGTATGAAAAAGAATACAGAATGTTAAATGCAGGCAAACCGGATTGGATTAAGAGATTTGAAAATATTTTACAATATAAAGTACTATAGGGTATAAGGAGCTTGGGTATGCGCTGGAAAAATAAAGGACATGAATATGACGGAGTGTATCAACAAATATCTGCAAAGCAGGGATTTTATTTGTTTGGGTGCGGAGATTATGGAAGGCAGTTTCTGAATTGTTTCGGGAATGAGGTGCCGGTTATTGGTTATATCGATAATAATCCTGAAAAGCAAAGTATGCCAATCAACGGGAAGCCATGTATAGGGTTAGATAAAGTGTCTTTAAAGAAAGATGAAGGCATCATTCTTACAATATCGCAATATGACCGTGCCGGAGCAGTAGAGCAGCTGTTAAAGCAGGGTTATCAGCATGATATAGATTTTTTCTTTATAGAAGAATTTATTTCTGTTTATTATCTTTACAAATATGATAAGGTATATTTTTTAAATATATCATTTCTGCCCAGTACAGCTTGTAATTTAAAGTGCAGGCACTGCTTAAACTTTAATCCGTTTGCCAAGAAGTTCTATGTCCGGGAGTGGGATGCGTTAAAAGCAGACGTGGATTTATTCTTTTCTCATGTGGATTATGTCATGCAGTTTCATGTAAGCGGCGGAGAACCGATGCTGTATCAGCATACGGCGGATTTAATTCAATATATTGGCAGTCAATATGGAGAACGGATAGGGATTATGCGTACTGCTACCAATGGAACGGTTGTACCGTCTGATGAAATATTGGAGAAATTGAGTAAGTGCAGAGTGGAGATGGTAGTAGATGATTATCGGGAAGCCGTTCCACAGTACCATGAGCAGTTTGATACTTTGATACAAAAGCTGGAGCAGTATCAGATTAAATACTATATTAACAGAGTGGAAAAGTGGGTTGATTTGGCACCGGAGAAGACCGATTATTCCGCTATGGCAGAGGAAGAACTGATACGGCACCGTTCGGAATGCGGTCAAACCTGGCAGGAACTTCGGGATGGCAAGCTGTATAGCTGTAACTATGCGGCATATGCGACAGTGGCAGGGATCGCGGGTGAACAGGATATGGAAGAGAGTTATGATTTAAGAAGCCATACGGACGAAAAGAAGAAAGAACTGGTTGAGTTCCGGTTGGGCTATACGAATAAGGGTTATACGAATTTTTGCAAGAAGTGCCGCGGATTTACAGCGCATGATACAGATTTGGTTCAGCCGGCGTTGCAGGCGGAAAGGTAAACAGGAAGATGAACGATAAAGGAAAAGTTGCGGTGTTTGGAGCAGGAAATGCCGGAAGATATTTATGTGATGAATTGTTGCAAAACGGATATGAAATAGTTGCTCTGATTGATAATTTTCAGGAGGGAGACTATCGGGAAATTAAAATATATCGTCCCCAACAGTTTTTTGCATTGCCGGATAACAAAATACAGATGGTTTTTCTGGCAGCAGGAGCACAGAAAACACTAAAACTCATGATAGATACTTGTCGCGCCAATCACTGTCAGAATATTTATATGATGCATGATATTGCCGGAAAATGCAGATTGCCGCTTTTTGATGAAAATGGCTTAATTGAAACAAGGCTAAGAAAAATCAGATTCAGCGAGGAAAAACCTACATTAGCATATTTTGAAGTTCCTGTTACTGATAATTGTAATTTGAACTGTAAGGGATGTTTGTTTGCAAGTAATATGGCAAGTGGAAACCAACATATTAGTTTAGAAAGTATTAAGAAGGATGCAAAGAGAATGGCAGAGTTATTCTGGGATGTGCCTTGGATAAGAATTTTAGGTGGTGAGCCTTTAATGCATCCTGATATTATAGGAATATTAAAATACTATAGAGAAGTTTTTCCAGATTCGGAAATTGATTTGTGTACCAACGGACTTCTAATTCCAAAGATGGAAAAAACATTTTGGGATTGTGTGAAAGAAGCACGTATTTCTATCCATGTGTCTGGTTATAAGCCAACTTATAATATGTTGGAACAGATTGATTTCATATTAAAAAGTTACAAACTGCCTTATGTGATTTTGAAAAGAGATAGTTTTTTAAAATATTATATGGATAAGCCGAATAATGATATGGATGAAAGTTTTAAAAAATGTATTGCATCAAGCTGCTATGAGTTATACAGAGGGAAATTATCTTCATGTTCAGCGGTGATTGCCTTTGAAAAATTTAATCAGAAGTTCGGAACGGAATATAAAATAACGGAGAATGAAGACTGGTTCGATATTCACAGTCCTCAAGCAGATGCAAAGCAGATATGTGAAGCATTGGGGAAGGCATCATATATTTGTAAATACTGTAATACTTCTCGAGCAGAAGATTTTGAATGGGATTATTCAGCTAATGATTCAAAACTGGAAGATTATTTGGTGAAAGGATAGAAATGAGGAGAACTTTATGGAAATAGGAGTGTATATTTGGGGAACAGGAAAAATAGCATCAAGATATATGAATATGCAGGAGTTGGATGAAAAACAGATTTTAGGATTTGTTGAGAGCCATAAAACCCGAGATACTTTTTATGGGAAAAAGGTGTATGAGCCGCAGGAAATAAAAAACAGTAATTTTGATTATATCTTGGTTTGTATATATGGTGTATCATCTGAGATTTATAATATTGCAAAAGACAATGAACTCCCAATAGAAAAAATTATTTTTGTAGACAAATGGGAGTGGCTTGACGGCACTCCAATGAATTTGAATTGCCACCCGCAGTTATGCAAACCGATTTGTATAAAAAATAATGCAGAGAAAATAAAGGATGTGTTTCCTATCCTGTATCAGCGATTTATTACAGAGGTTGATATGCAGGCAGAAAGATATATTGCGGTTCAGAGAAATGGTTTTGACATGAAACATGAGGACAGTGTTCTGGAAACAAAAGAGTTTTCAAAGAAAGAATACTGGTTCGACTATTTTCGCTTTCGTAGTTTTGAATTAATGGTAAATGAAATTAAAAAACACAACATAGAGGGAGCAACTGCGGAAGTCGGTGTATACAGAGGCGGATTTTCTAAGCTGATTAATACAAAGTTTCCGGATAAGAAATTATATCTTTTTGATACTTTTGAGTCATTCAGTAAGAATGAATTTGCAGACGAAGTAGATGCTGGATATTGTGATAAAGCTTTTTTAGGCATTTTTAAAAACACAAGTGAAGAGGAAGTATTAGAGATAATGCCGCATCCGGAAAACTGTATTATTAGAAAAGGCTTTTTCCCTGAAACAGCGATTGGATTGGAAAATGAGAGATACGCTTTTGTATCTATTGATGTAGACCTTGAAAAATCCATTTTAGAGGGATTGCGCTATTTTTATCCCAGACTAAATGAAGGCGGCTCTATTTTTCTGCATGATTACAATAACTATTTTTTAGAGGGAGTCAAAAAGGCTGTTGACAGATTTGAAGAAGAAATAGAAAAGAGGTTAATTAAGGTTCCTTTTGCAGATGAAGGAGGAACATTAGTTATCTGCAAGTAGGTTGCAGCTGGATTAGAGGTAGCTATGAAGAAAATTTTCTTTATTATATATTCTTTATCAACTGGAGGCGGTTCGGAAGCGCTTTTGACTACAATTATAAATCATTTGGATTTGGAAAAATATGAAATTGGTATCATGGAGATTATTCATGATACAATAAAGAAAGAACCTATTGATAGAAAGGTTAAATTATTCCCTTATTATGTGGAGATGTCTGACCCAGAGCGCAAAGCAAAGATGTATTATGTCTATCATGAGTGGAATAAGGTAATTGAGGAATATATTCCTTTGGATTATGATTTATATATTTCTTTTAACTATTTGAGACCAGTGTTTCTTTTACCGCAGGGAAAAAGAGCGATAGCATGGATTAATGAGGACGTTCGTAAATTAGAGCAGCCAAATCTGACAGAAGAACGAGAACTGCAAAATGAATCCTTTTATAAAACAGATAGGATAGTCGCAATCAGTGATATTGTAAAAAAGTCATTACTTGACCTTTTTCCGGAGCATAAAGAAAAAATAAGGACAATTTATAATGGAGTTGATATAAAAACAATTCAAAAAAAAGCCAAGGAACCGGCACCAGTTCAGTTGCAACATCCGGCAATTCTTTGTGTAGGAAGATTGGATGCAAATAAAAATCCGTTAAGAATGCTTGATATATTTGATAGAGTTCATAAAAAAAATGAGAAAGCACATTTGTACTATTTGGGATATGGAGAATTGGAAGATGCAGTAAGACAAGCTGCTTTCGAGAAAGAAATTTACAATCAAGTCCATCTATTAGGATATTGTGAAAATCCGTTTCCAATTATTGCCCAGAGTGATGTCAACACATTGGTATCTGTAAGTGAAAGTTTTGGTTTGGCAATAGCTGAAGGACTATGCTTGGGGATTCCGTTTGTAGGGACTGATGTTGGGGCATTAAGAGCATTGTCAGATGAAGAAAAGTGCGGGCGGATAATTACCACTGATGCAGAAGCCGCCAGTGCAATATTGGAATTGCTTGAAATAGATAAAGAAAAAATTGCGGCAGAATGTTATAAGTCAATTGAAAGATACGGAATAGAATTTTATATCCATCAAATCGAAGAGTTATTTGACGAAGTTCTAAAGTTGCAGAAAAAGGAAGAAATTAAGATATGAACAGTAAAAAAATCTCTATTATCATTCCGGTTTATAATGGGTCAAATTACTTAAGAGATGCGATAAACAGCGCATTGGAGCAAACTTATGAAAACTGTGAGGTGATCGTTGTCAATGATGGTTCATCAGATGATGGCGCTACGGAAGCGATTGCACAGGAATATGGGGAGCAGATCCGCTATTTCTATAAAGAGAATGGAGGGGTAGCCTCTGCATTGAATTTAGGCATTAGTAAAATGCAAGGTGATTATTTTGCATGGTGTTCTCATGATGATATGTTTGAGAAAGACAAATGTGAAAAACAAATGAGAGTTTTAGATGAAAATGGTGATGATAAAAGAATTGTGATAGGTGCTTATAAGACGTTAAATGTTGATGATAATGATAGAATAGAAACTTCAGAAAAAATCAGTAACTGTATGAAAGAAAGATTAAACCAAAATGGAGTTGCAGCAGTTTTAGCAGGAATTGTTCATGGCTGTACAGTTTTAATCCATAAGAGTCATTTTGAACGATGCGGCGTTTTTGATGAAAATCTGAAGACAACACAGGATTATGACTTATGGTTTCGAATGTTTAGAGGACAAAAGTTAATATATATGGAGGAACCGTTGGTTATTTCCAGAAAACATTCAGAGCAGGGAAGCAGAACAATAGCTTCTCACTATAAGGAGTGTAATGAATTATGTATAAAATTTGTTGATTTAATTACGGAAAAAGAAATAAAAGAATTATTTGGCAATTCATATGAATTTTATTGGAAAATGTTTAATCTTGCGAACAAAAATGCTTTGCGGATATTCGAGACACATGTAAAAGAAAAACTTTTATCATCTGAAGAACCGGATGATTTGGAGGAAAGAATACGAAAACAGTCACAGAAACTACAAAAGATTGGATTGTATGAAAACAAAATATATATTTTTGGTGCTGGCAGGAATGGAAACGAATTATATACACAGCTTATAACAAGAGGAATTCATATAGAAGGATTTATTGATAATGCAGAAGAAAAATGGAATCAAACATTGAAGGGAATCCGGATTGAAAGCCTGGAGAGTGTTGTAAAGTATACTGGAAATAAAAAAATTATCATTTCAATTAATTCTCCGGATGTATTAATTGCACAGTTGGAAAAAGTGAATATAACAAATTATTTGACTAAAAGAGAGTTGGACGATTATTTGGCAATTGCACCGCCGCCTAAAGCTGGGTTGGCATTATTGGAAGGAGATTGAGAGATATTGGTCAGTAAATGTGTAGAGGCATATAAAAAGGATTGTCTGTTAAAGAATGAAACTGATGTCAGCCGTTTGCTCTGGAAAGAAATAGAAGATAAGTGCGGGAGTAAAGTAAAAGCGATATGTATTTTCGGAGCAGGATTTAGAGGGAAAAAACTCTATTATGCCCTCATGAAACATTTGATTACGCCGGAATGTTTTTCTGATAATTCTTCTGAAAAATGGGGATATTTTATAGAGAATATGCCATGTATTCCGCCTTCTTATTTAAAGATGGATAAAGAGGATTTACTCGTAATAGTTGCTATAAAGGGAGAAACAGAGGTAATTCCCCAGTTAAAAAACATGGGGATGAAAAATGTATTACCGGAAAAAGATATTTACAGTATTTTGGATAGATTTCCGGAAGTAATGCCCGCAGGATGTATTGATGATATAGACTTTGCTTCAAAGGAATGCAGTTATTTGATAGGGGAATTCAATGCTTTATTAAGGGATACCTGTCGATACTATGAACGGCAGATAGATAAGTTGAAAGCTGAATTGGAGGAAAAAACTAATTGAATATTGTACAGATACATGATACTGATTTGGCAGGAAGAAATTTTAACGGGTATGATTTACAGAAGGGCTTAAATGCAAGAAAAATTCCATGCAAGCTTATTGTAAAGCAAAAGGTAAGTAATGACGATAATGTAATAGAGATGAGAAGCCGGAAGTTTGTAGAAGAACAGTTAATGATTTTAGAGGATTTCTTATCGGTCAGCCATTTATTTCCGCCTTATTTTGATTTAATGACTGATATGGAGGAATTTCAGAAAGCAGATATTGTTCATTATCATATGATACATCATTTCCTTCTGGCGCTTGCTGATTTACCGGTCATTATGCAGAAGAAAAAAAGCGTATTCACCGTTCATGATCCTTGGATTTTTACAGGGCATTGTGTGTATCCTTTAGAATGCCCAAAATGGAAAGAAGGGTGTGTAGACTGCAATCATTTGGATAGATATTTCTTTTTAAACAGAGATAACTCAAATGCAATGTGGAAACTCAAGAAGCAGGTATTTCAAAATTTGGATATTGATATTGTTGTTTCTAGTGAGTGGGCTAAAAAGTATGTATTAGAAAGTCCAATTACTAGAGATATTAAGCGGATACATATCATTCCTTTTGGAATCGAATTGGAAATTTTTGAGAACTGTCATAAAGAAGAAGCAAAACAGAAATTACAGATAGAACTGAATAAAAAGGTTATCGGTTTTCGTTTGGCGGATGATCCGATAAAAGGCTGCCAATATATATGGGAGATGTTGGATGCCATAGAAGATACAGATAGGTTTACACTATTATGTATTGGAGCAGGAACGGTTCCTCAAAGAATTACAGAAAGATATCGGATTATTCAAATCGGATGGACGAATAATCAGGAGGATATTATCAATTTTCATACAGCTTGTGATATTTTCCTGATGCCGTCTTTGGCAGAGAGCTTTGGTGTAATGGCTATTGAGGCTATGGCGGCGGAAAGTACAGTAATATGTTTTGCAGGTACTGTATTGGAAGAAATTACGAGTGCGCCGGAGTGTGGGATAGCTGTTAAGTATGGAGATAGTGCCGATATGGGAAGATGTGTTATGGGTCTGATTGATAATGATGAAGAATTACAGAAGAGAGGAAGAATGGGCAGAGAACATATAAAAGATAGATTTCAATACAAAGATTATGTAGAGAGACACGCTAAATTATATGAAGAGATTATGAAAAGATAAAAACTTGAAAGGACAAAATAGATATGAAAAAAATTTTAATTATAGGTGCACATTATGATGATGCAGAACTGGGTGTAGGCGGCACGGCGGCAAAGCTTGCAGCAGAGGGATGTGAAGTATATAAAGTAACCCTGACAGATAATGAGGTTGCGGAGAGCGTTTATAATAAAACGACCAAACAGAAGGACAGTATAGAAGACAGCAGACGCGCATGTGAAATACTGGGTGTAAAAGAAATAAATGAAATTCATCAGGCTCCGGTTTGTCAGTTAATTTATACTACTCAGATGATGCAGGAACTGGAGAAGATTATTTGTGATTATCAAATAGATACGGTATTTGTACATAGTGAATTTGACACTAATCAGGACCATTGTGCGGCAGGAAAAATAAGTAAAACTGCGGCAAGGCACTGTGATAATATTTTAATTTATCAGAGTAATTTGTATATATGTGAAAAACCGTTTTATCCGACGGTATTCTTTGATATATCCGACTATATTGAGAAAAAGAAAGAGGCGTTAAATCAATACGGAGTGGAGCATCAAAGATATGGCGCCGGGGAAGATACTTTGTTTGAAAACAATATTAATAGAAATAAAGTGTGGGGATATTCAAATGCAGTCCAATATGCCGAAGGATTCCTGCCTTTTAAATTATTATTATAAGATAAAAAATATCAAAGTTAAGAGAAAGGAAAAGATAAAGCTATGAAGTGGACAAATAAAGGACATCAGTTTGATGAGATTGGAAAAATGTTACAAGATAAAAAAATTTATATTTTTGGAACTGGTAAAAATGGGAAATATGTCTTGGAGCATTTGCTTTTTCTGGGGGGGGCAGTTAAGGGCTTCATAGATACTGATAAAGAAAAATGGGGAAAAGAGTATTGCGGCTATCAGATATATACTCTTAACGAAGCTTTGCAGCATAGGGAAAATACAATTATTATAGTCGCAATGTCATTTCAAAATGAGATAAATGTTATGAGAAAGCTGATGGCATGTGGTCTGAAAAATGGAGAGGATTTTTTTTGGCATGAAAGTTTTTTGGAGATTTATCTTCCTATTTATGCTGCTTATGGTTATGGAAAAGTGTTTCACAAAGGAATCGTCATTTGTCCAACAAGAAAGTGTACTCTAAATTGTGAAAATTGTCTTAATTTTATTCCATATATTGAAGAACCATCGGAAGATAATATAGACATGATGAAGGAAGACCTTGATAGACTTTTTGCTTGTATAGATTATTTGAAGTTCTTGAGCATCGTAGGAGGAGAAACTCTTTTATATTCTGAGTATAAAGAACTTTTCCGATATATCGGAGAAAAATATAGGAAACAGATTCATTTGCTTGCATTTACAACATCTACAGCACTGAAGATTCCGGATGAGGAAACTTTTGACATCTTGAAAAAATATGACTTTACTGTACATATTAGTGATTACAGACGTGCATTGCCGCAATTGGAAGAGAATTATAATAAATGGATAGAAGCATTGAAAGCACATGAAGTGCAATTTGTTCAATTTGTGGACCATGATTGGATAGATTTAGATGTTTTTAGAAAAGAAGACATGTGGAAAACGGAAGAAGAACGGATAGAACATTTTGATGCATGTAGTATTCCTTGGAATTTCTACAGGGGAGGGAAGCTATGGTCATGTGCTTGGGCAGGACTTGCTGTTATGGCAGGGACAAAAGAGGATAATCCGCATGATTATTACGATTTACATTCCTGTACATGGAAAGAAGATGAATATAATTTTAAATTTGAAAAGGAAAAATACAGAGAATTGATGGAATTTGGCATGGGATATATGGAAAAGGGGTACATGGAAATGTGCTCAAAATGCAACGGCAATACGACTATAAATACGCATTTTGTTCCTCCGGCAGTTCAGATTCCAAGAAAGAATGGATTTAGCTTCAATTAGAAAGAAAGGAAAAGATAATGAAAATACCTAAAGTTACAATAGTAATTCCGGCTTATAACGGGGAGCAATTCATAAAAGAATCCATCGATAGCGCTATAGCACAGAGTTATGATAATTGTGAAATAATTGTGGTAAATGATGGTTCAACAGACAGGACAGAAGAGATAGCCCGCTCTTATGGAGACCGTATTCGATATTTTGCAAAGGAAAACGGGGGCGTATCAACGGCGCTGAATGTAGGTATTGAAAATATGACGGGCGAATATTTTCAATATCTGCCATGTGATGACAGACTGCATCCGGATAAAATAAAACTTCAAATGGAAGCAATTATAAAGAGTGAAGATGCAATGTCAATTGCTTGGAGTGGATGGAATTATCTTTATCAGGAAAGTGGAAAACAGAAAGCCTTTAAAATTCCGGTATGGTATCCTAGGAGTCAATATGAAAAAGGAGTTTTTCCTTTGTTTTTTGGTATTTTGAATACAGTGACAGTCCTTCTTCCAAAACAATATTTTTCTCTTTCCGGAAATTTTAATCCCGATTTATTTACGTCTCAAGATTATGATATGTGGTTTAGAACTTTTCGCCAGCATAATACTATCTATATAGATAGAGAATTGGTTGATTATAGAATACATGAAAATCAAGGCTCTCAGGCAGATGTTGAATTTATGCATAATTGCATGGAATGTGCATGGAATATGCTGCATAGTATTACAGTTCCTGAGATACATAATGCTTTTGGGTCAGAATATGCTTTTTATTATCATACAATGGAATATTATAAAAGAACAGGCTGGGCTAAGTGTCTGGAGTATGTGGAGAAAAAATATAGACTTGTTGATGAGCCGGAAGATGCCGAACAAAGGAGAAATGAATTCCGTTCATGGCTATACGAAATAGGCGGAAATCGAAAAATTGTTCTATATTGCGCAGGAAGAAATGGGAAGAGGCTTTTAAAAGAGTTAGAGTGGAGAGGAATAGAAGTCACAGCATTTTGTGATTCGGATGTGGAAAAACAGGGAAAAATTATAGACGGTAAAAAGTGTCTGTCATTGGAACAGTTGATGGATGAAGAGTATTTTGTTATTGTGACTCAAAATGAGCCGGAGGAATTAAGAGCCGAATTGGAACAAAAAGGGATTCAGAATGTTACAACATATGAATCGATTGCAGAAAAATTATATCAGACATTGCCAATCAAAGAGCGGGTATTGATGGAGGAACCATAAATGGAGTATAGTGGAACTTGGAAGGAAATATGGACACAAAAGGGAGAAATGAAAGGAACCATTGATGATTTATATGTTTATGATGGGTGGGAGAAATCGAAAGCGGATATTCAGACAACGGCAGACAGAATATCTCAAGAACTGAACATTCACCCGGAAGATAAAGTATTGGAAGTAGGTTGTGGAGCAGGTGCATTAGCACAATATATGAATTGTCAATATTATGGAATAGATTATTCACAGCCGCTGATAAAAAAACATATGGAGTTCTTTGGAAATTCAGTGCTTTATGCGGAAGCAAATGACATTCCGTTTAAAGACAAATATTTTGATAAATGTTTTTGTTGGGGAGTGTTTCTTTATTTTGATTCTCACAAGTATGCGCAGGAAGTAATCAAAGAAATGAAAAGAGTGACTAAAGATGGAATCCTGATAGGGGAATTACCGATAATTTCGCATGACGATAAACACTTATTATATCAAAAGGAAATGTTTCCTGAGTGGATGATACAGGACGCATGGACTGAAGTCTATAAAGGGAAGAGGTTTATCATAACTTGGACAAGAGATTAGACCAGGGGGATGTTGCAGTGAAAACAGAGATGGCTGAATCTAATATGCTGCATGGCGCCAGATATGCGAGAAGTTTTTGGGCGGAGAAGATTGGTAACAAAATATATATGTATGCATGGGAATATAATGCTATCTGCATATACGATGAAGATACAAATGAAATTTCCGTACAAAAGGGAAATTCAAATTATGATGGTTATATGCAATGTTTATATGAGTCTTCGGTGGTGTATAAAGAATGCATTTATTTTATCCCCGGAGTAAAGAACTCCAGTGACATTTTGAAATACAACTTGAAATCACAAGAAATAGGATATATAAGGATAAATACGAGAAATACCGCTTATAGTTCTGTGATAATACAGGGAATACTTTATTTACTGCCAATCCATTATAGTGATTACTTAATTCTTATTCGTCTGGATTGCGATGAGATTTCTTATATAAAAATTGATTATGGGAAGCAGTTGGGCAGTTTATGCGGGATTGAAAGACCTTTGTTTTATGGAGTATTGGTGAAAGATCATGCAATTTGGCGTGCTTGCATGGTGGGACCATTTATTCAGAAATATTATTATGAAGAAGAACGATTTGAATATATAAAAGTGAATGGTATTGAAGAGGAGTTCATCAGTTTAGCTTATGATGGTCAATATTTTTGGTTATTAATGTTGAAAGGAAAACGATTTATAAAATGGGATGCTGAAGAAAATCGAGTGATACAAAAGTTTGGCTTTGAAGAAAAACAGCAGGAAGATGACTATGTTTATACCCATCTGTTTTTTTATAAAGGAAGTATATGGATTATTCCTGTTAAAGAGCATGTTATTGAAAAGGTAGATGTCGTTTCCGGAGAGAGAATATTGATTAATTGCGGAGAGGCAGATGGATTTCACGCAGATTGTGAAGATACACAGAGTTTTGCAGAAGGCTATGCTGCTTGCGATAATTTCATTTATCTGATACCATTTCAGTCTAACGGTATTGTGAAGATCAATGTTGAAAATAATGAACTTTCATTTATGAATACAAGTCTTGATACAAAGAAGCTTACGGAAAAAATTGTTACCCAGGACAGTTATAATGAAAGTATGTGCAGTATAGAAGATTTTATAAATTTTTCTTTAGGAAAGAATAAAGACAAAGCGATAAAAAATGAAAATTGTGGTCATAAGATATGGGGTCATATCTCGGATGAACGATAAGAAATAAAGCGGATAAGGAGAAATTCTATGGGAACAGCAGATATTTTTGACGGAAAAACGTTATTGATTACCGGAGGAACAGGCTCTTTTGGTAATGCGGTACTAAAGCGCTTTTTGAATACCGGAATCCGGGAGATACGTATTTTTTCCCGTGATGAAAAAAAACAGGATGATATGCGCAGACTTTATAATAACAGTAAGATTAAATTTTATATTGGAAATGTAAGAAATTACAGAAGTACGCAGGAAGCGATGCGGGGAGTGGATTATGTTTTTCATGCTGCGGCATTAAAGCAGGTGCCTTCCTGTGAATTTTTTCCGATGGAAGCAGTGCAGACTAACATTATAGGTACGGATAATGTACTTACGGCAGCTATACAGGAAGGCGTTAAAAAAGTGGTCTGTTTGTCTACAGATAAAGCTGCCTATCCAATCAATGCCATGGGAATCAGTAAGGCAATGATGGAGCGTGTTTTTGTTGCAAAATCAAGAACAACGGATAGAACTATCATATGTGGAACGAGGTATGGAAATGTTATGTGTTCCAGAGGATCGGTAATACCGCTTTTCATTAATCAGATAAAAGAAGGAAAACCGCTGACGATTACAGATCCTAACATGACGCGCTTCATTATGAGTTTAGATGAAGCGGTAGATTTGGTTTTATTTGCTTTTGAAAAAGGACAGGCGGGAGATATTATGGTTCAGAAGGCGCCTGCGTGTACAATTCATACCTTAGCGCATGCCGTTGCAGAGATATTTGGCGTGGAGGCTGATATTCATTATATCGGTATTCGCCATGGGGAGAAAATGTTTGAAACGCTGCTGACTAGAGAGGAATATCTCCATGCAGAAGACTTGGGAAAGTTTTTTAGAGTGGCGGCAGACAACCGGGAACTGAATTATGAACAGTATTTTGAAAAAGGAAAAGTAGATGTTCATGAGTTGAAAGAATTCAATTCTGATAATACGGAAATTTTGAATACGGAACAGGTAAAAAAAAGGCTGTTGGAATTACAGTATGTGCAGGAAGAACTCAGAGAAATCAACAAGGCATAGAGGAGATAACAGCGTATGAAATGGAAAAATAGAGGTCATGAATATGATGACGCTTGGTATAGCATAAAAGAGAAGGATATATACATATGGGGAGCAGGAAAGACCGGCAAACGTATTTTAAAATATTTTAATAATATGCATATTAAGGCATTCCTTGATAGTGATCAGAAAATTTCCAAGAGGGGGGGGCACTTGGGAACGCCGATTCTGTACACAGGAGATATTTTAGATAAATTAGATAACCGGAAAAGTTGTATTATTATCTCGCTTGGAGGAGATGTTGGAAAAAAGATAGAAGAGGATTGCAAAAAACGAGGCTGGATTCCGGGGAAGAATGTTTTTATTGCTGATAGTGAATTCTTATCATACGAAATGCCGAAACTTTATGCATACGCATTAAATAAAACTTATTTTTATGCGGTGACAATGAATATAACCGAATTATGTACTTTAAGATGTAAAGATTGTCTGATGTGTATGCCATATATTCAAAGTCCGAAACATGAATTACCGGAAGATATGATTAATGATGTAGATATATTGTTTGATTCGGTAGATATGATTGCATACTTACAGTTAATAGGTGGTGAGCCATTATTATATCCGTATTTAGACTCATTGATTGAATATCTGCATCGCAATTATAAAGACAAATATGGTGAAATTGTTATTTATACCAATGGAACGATTTTTTTGAACGATAAATTGAGCAAACTATTTAAAGAGTTGGAGGTCAAAGTTCATATATCAGATTATTCCAATGTCTCTGAAAGAGTTAAGCAGAAACAGGCAGAGTTTGCCAAGGATTTGAAAGAAAAAGAAATAGATTATAGTATAATGAAAGCGGAAAAATGGTTTGATTATGGTCTCAGGAGGAACAAAGTTTCTGATAAAAATGAAGAAGAAATGATAGAGTTTTTTGATAGATGCAGGCCGGGATGCTGGACAATTCACCATGGGAAATTATATTATTGCTACCCAGGCAGAATGGCGCAAAAAATACGAGCAATTGAAGAAGATGGAACGAATTATATTGATTTAAGAAATCCGTCCAAATTATCCTGTTATGAAATGGTGGAATGGTATGAGGGGTACAGTGAGCAGGGTTATCCAACCGTTTGCAGGCTTTGCAATGGTCAATCTGATAAAACATGTAGTATTGCGGTAGCAGAGCAAATAAATGAGTAAATAGAAAGGAGCGTGCTTTTGCATAATGAAGGTAATTGTATTTGGAGTAAACGGCATGGCGGGGCATATGGTGGCATTGTATCTGTCTGAGCATGGATATCAGGTAACGGGATTTGCCAAACAACAAAAAAATCTTGGACATGATATTTCATATGCGGAAGGGGATGCACTGGATCAGAAACTTGTCAGAAAAGTGCTTCAGGAAGGAAATTATGATGTGGTGATTAACTGTATCGGAATATTGAATAAAGCAGTTGATGCAAAGCTGTCGGACGGAATTTACCTGAATAGTGTATTTCCTCATTTTTTGGTCGATTGTGTAAAGGATATGGATACAAAAGTGGTACATATCAGTTCAGACTGCGTTTTTACCGGGAATGAAGGTCACTATAAGGAAGACAGTAAACCGGATGCAGATTCTTATTATGGAAAGACAAAGGCATTAGGTGAACTGATAGATGATAAAAACCTTACTTTTCGGACATCTATTGTAGGACCGGAACTTAAAGAAAATGGAATTGGATTGTTCCATTGGTTTATGAGTCAGAGCGGATATGTAAACGGGTTTACGGAAGTTATCTGGTCGGGTGTGACTACGCTGGAACTTGCAAAAGCAATTGATGCGGCATTGCAGCAAGGATTGACAGGATTATATCATCTGGTAAATAATAAGGAAATTTCAAAACATGATTTGTTATGTTTGTTTAACCGGTATTTAAATGAGAATAAGACGGAGATTCATGAAAACGGTTCTTTTTCCAATAACAAATCTCTGCTTGATACCAGACAGGAATTGAATCATGAAGTACCGTCCTATGAAACTATGATTTGTGAAATGGCGGATTGGATGGCAAACCATAGAGAATTATATTGTTATTATTTTTAAAGGAAAGGAAGACAATGAAAAAATTAAAGGTTATGACGATTGTTGGGACACGACCGGAGTTGATTCGTTTATCGGAAATCATAAAAAAGGCTGATAAATATTTTGAGCATGTTTTTGTTCATACCGGTCAAAACTACGACGACCGGTTGAATGAAATATTTTATGAGGATTTAGGAATAAGAAAGCCGGATTTTTATCTTGGTGTAGTGGGAGAAAATTTGGGGGAAACTTTAGGAAATATTATTGCAAAATCCTATGAGATAATGCTGAAGGAGCAGCCGGATGCGCTGCTCATTTTAGGCGATACAAATTCAGCATTATCTGCTATTTCAGCAAAACGTTTGAAAATTCCTATTTTCCATATGGAGGCAGGAAACAGATGTTTTGATGAAAATCTCCCGGAAGAAACAAATAGGAGAATTGTAGACCATATATCGGATGTGAATCTTCCCTATACGGAACATGCAAGGCGTTATCTGATTGCTGAAGGTATCAGAAAAGAACATATCTATGTAACAGGTTCTCCGATGAAAGAAATTATTTGTGCGCATGAACAGGAGATTGAAAACAGCGGGATTCTAGAAAAACTCGGATTAGAGAAAGAAAAGTACATCGTTTTATCGGCACATCGGGAAGAAAATATGGATAATGAAAAGCATTTTATGGGCTTGATGAACGCGGTTAACAGTATGGCAAAAACATATAAGATGCCTGTTATTTATTCCATGCATCCTAGAAGCGCTAATATTATTGCAGGAAATCATTTTGAATTTCATCCGTTGGTAAAAAAGATGCCGCCGTTTAACTTTACTGATTATAGTAAATTAATGAGAAATGCTTTCTGTGTTGTATCGGATAGCGGTACGATGCCGGAAGAAGCAGCAATAAGCCGTTTTCCCGGAGTGTGTATCAGAACATCCACAGAACGCCCGGAAGCGTTAGATAAAGGGTGTTTTGTGATTGGAGGTATAGAAGAAGAATCTCTATTGCAATCTGTAGAGATGGCTGTTGGTATGAAAGATTGTGAAGTGGAGGTTCCTGATTATGCGGATTGTAATGTATCAACAAAAGTTATAAAAATTATACAAAGCTATACGAGAATTATAGATGATAAGGTGTGGAGAAAATAATAAAATGGAAAATATAAAAAAAAGAAAAATTCTGATTATGGGCGCCGGAACAAGAGGAAGAATGTTACTTCGTTATTTTAAGAATTGCGATATAGAAGTGGCGGGTTTTTTGGATAATTGCGCAGAGATGTGGGGGACGGAGGTAGAAGGAGTTAAGGTATATTGTGTAGATACCTTTCAGGAACAGGAAAAGGACTTTGTTGTAATTGTATCACCCGTAAATAGCGGAGCATTAGAAAAACAATTGCGGGAAAAGTATAGTTTTGTAATCGGAGAAAAAGAAGCGAATCAGATTAGATATCTGCCGGAAAGTGCCGGATATAAAAAATTATTTCCATTAGGACATTTTTATAGTTTATATCCGGATGTTGAAAAATTACAGGTTAAAAAGGATTACTATTATGACTCCGATAAGCCGGTTTATGGAATTGACTTCAGAGAAATGGAACAATTGAAAGTATTAGAAAAGATGGCTGATTTATACAAAAATGTACCTGAGTGGGGGGGGACAAACGGAAACGAAGCATACAGGGCACATTACGGGAATCCATCACTGACAAATGCAGATATGATTGGTTTATGCTGTATGCTCCGGATTATAAAACCTAGAAAGATGATTGAAGTAGGTTCCGGGTGGAGTTCGGCAGTGTCTTTGGATACAAATGAGTTCCTTATGAACAATACAATTTCTTTGTCATTCATAGAACCTTACCCACAATTGCTGCATTCTATTTTAAAGGAGAATGATAATATTAATTTAAGGGTACAAGGATTAGAAGAAGTTGAATTAGATTATTTTCAAAAATTGGAAGAAGGAGATATATTATTTATTGACTCCACGCATGTATCTAAAATGGGTTCTGACGTCAATTATCTTTTCTTTGAAATTTTTCCTCGGCTGAAAAAGGGGGTATATGTTCATCTGCATGATATTTTTTTCCCATTTGAATATCCGTGGAATTGGATTGAAGAGGAGGGAATGGTTTGGAATGAATTATATCTTTTAAGAGCATTTTTGCAAAATAACTCTGATTGGGAAATAGTCTTTTTTCAAAATATGATGGAAAAAAAGTATAAAGAAGTATTTATGAAAAAATGGCCTGCTGGCATGTCTATTCATGGAGGCAGCTTTTGGATGCGAAAGAAGGTATAAAATGGAAAATTTTAAGATGTATGATATATCACAGGAACTATTTTCAGCAGAAGTGTATCCCGGAGACCCGGTTCCGGGAAAAGAAATGGTGTTATCACTTGAGAAAGAGAACCCGGACATATGTCAGTTAACAAAGCTGACAATGGGGAGCCATGCAGGAACTCATATGGATGCACCATGTCATTTCATTGCCGGTGGAAAAGATGCGGGGCAAATAGAATTAGAAAAATGTGCTGGAAAATGCTTGGTTGTAGATACGGAGAAAATATGTGAAGATGATTTGAAGCAGTGGGAACAGCAGTGTGTGAAACGATTATTACTTAAAAATCAGAAAAAACTTAGTGAAGAAGAAGCTTTAGCGTTGACAAATGCAGGGATTGTTTGTGTAGGTGTAGAATGTAGTACAGTTGGCTGCGCAGATGATAATGTAAATGTTCATCGGATTTTGCTGGCTAATGAGGTGGCTGTTGTGGAAGGATTACGCTTAGATCATGTTCCTGTCGGAGAATATTTTCTTCTGGCATTGCCGCTGAAAATGGAAGGATTGGACGGTTCGCCTGTCCGGGCGGTCTTATTGACTTGTGAAAAAGGGGAGGAAGAAGATGGAACTGCTTGAATATGATTGGACTACTTATACCGAAGATGAAATGATTATTGTATATGGAACGGCTGCTTTTGGGGAAATGGTGCATTATGGATTAAAACATAAAAATATAGTTCCGACCTATTATGTAAATCAGGAAGGACAGGGATTTTTTCATGGAGTGCCGGTTATCGGAATAGATATGCTGGCAAAGTTATATAAGGAAGTTCAGCCGACTATCCTGCTCGCAGTGGGAGCATCTTCGGAAGAAGTTATCTTAAAACTTGAAAAAGCAAAGATAAACCGTATATATAGTGTAGAAAATTTGTTGGACGAGGCGTTAGACAGAAATGAAATATGGGGAGATGCTTATAAATACAGACGGTTTTATTTTTATAAACAGGAGAGTTTTGCAAATGCAGATAAGCTTTTTTTGCTCAATCTTGATGTAGTCGTGACAGAGAGGTGTTCTCTTAGATGCAGAAAATGCTCGAATTTAATGCAGTATTACCATGCTCCCAAGAATTTTGATGTGTATCAGATTAAGAATTCACTTGATAAAGTTCTGAATATTGTGGATGGAATTTATGAATTGATTATTTTAGGCGGGGAAACATTTATGAATCCGGATTTTCATTTACTGCTTGATTGGTACATAGATAATCCCAAGATTAAGGCGATAGTGGTACTTGCAAATGCGACTATTTTCCCGAAAGAGGATGTGTTGAAAAAAATGACTCATCGGAAGATAGTCATAAGAATATCCGATTATGGTGAATTGTCAAGAAGTTTGGATAAATGGGCCGTATGGTGTGAAAGTAATCATGTAGAATACGAGATTGTCAGAATGGACAAATGGCAGGATTGCGGTAATTTAGAGAAACACAATTATTCTGCCAGCGAAATAAGATATGTATATGAAACATGTGAATGCAAGGATACACCGACCTTATTAGAAGGGAAGCTTTACAATTGCCCATATGCGGCAAATGCAGCGAATTTAGGGGCTATGTATGAAGATGAAGCAGTACGGGATCAGTTTGAACTTGATGACAGAGCAGATATAAAGGAAAGATTGAGGGAGTTTCTTTTTGATAGAAAATATTTAGCAGCATGCGATTATTGCGAAGGAAGAAATTTTAAACGTTCATCAATTAAACCGTTTGAGCAGGCGGAAGAACCTTTAGATTATGTCATCAGGAGGGAGAATGAAAATGCACTTAGTGAGTGTGATAATTCCAATATATAATATTGCAGAATATCTTCCGAGATGTCTTGATAGTGTTGTAAATCAAACATATAGTAATTTGGAAATTATTATTATAGATGACGGTTCTACGGATGATTCCTATGTAGTGGCAAATGATTATGCGGAAAGAGACAGCCGTATTAAGATATTGCAGGTGGAGCATATGGGAATCACGCGGATACGTAAAAAAGGTATATGGACAGCGACCGGAGAGTATTTGGTTTTTGTAGACGGCGATGACTGGATAGATTCGGACTGTATTGAAATCTGGATGCAGAATATAGGGAATGCAGATATGTTGCTCAGTGGGTATATTACTGAGCCTGATAAGCATATATATCAACAGCCATTTGAGGATGGGCATTATCCTGCTGATAGGATGGCGGTTATTAGAAGCAGGCTTTTTGTGAATGGAGTGTCGGCAGTTTCAAATGAAGAACTAATATCAGAAAATTTATGGAATAATCTGTACAAGACCCAAATGTTAAAAGATATCATTGATGATGTGCCGGATGAGCTTTGTGTAGGAGAAGACAAAGTGATGGTGTGTCTGGCAGTGTTGGCTTCTGAAAGTGTTTATGTGAAAAAAGCAGCCATGTATCATTATTGTACAAGAGAAAACTCATTGAGCAGATGTGGTATATCAAGTATTCTTATGGACCTTGCTTTGACATATGATTGTCTTCGTACTGTGTTTGAGAAGCATTCTGAAAGAGAAAGTCTATTATCCGGATTATGTCAGTATATTTGTTTATGGCTATATGATGGAGATATTCCCTATCACTTAGGAAATCCGGAATGCCGTAAATGGTATTATCCATATTATGGAAGGTTGATAGGAAAACGAATTATTCTGTACGGAGCGGGAGAGGTTGGAAAAAGCTTTTACAAACAAATAAGATTTCATAAGGAAAGCAGTATTGTGGCATGGGTGGACAAAGAACCAGAGAAATATAAAGAAGTAGAGGGAGCACAGATATTGCCCATACAGAAGATAAGAGATTTGAACTTTGATTATATTATTATAGCTGTGTATAATGAGAATACGGCGGAGAAGATTAAGTGTGACTTGGAAAAAATGGGCGTGATGCGGGATAAGATATTGTGGAATAAAACGCATGTATAAGATAAAATAAAGCTTTTTTGTAAAACGCTCTAAGACCACGCAATCACTTTGGTCAAAAATTGTCGAATTGCAGGCAATTTTGACATCGGCGCTTAATTGATACCATAATAGAAAATTGTTATACTTATATATAAGCATAGACCTAATTTTATAATTAGGTCTTTTTTATGAATTAAAAAGAAAGAAAAATAGATTTACATGCCGGATATCTGCTAAAAATCGAAATTATTGTGAACTGACTGCAATCTACTATACGTGGAAGCAAGCCATGCAGCTATCAAGGGTATCTGTCACTACAGGCGTGTTTTCAATATAAGCGATGAGCAGATACTGAAACTGTTGGGGGCGGATCAGGATTGTAATGCTCTGCTTCATCTATAATTTAATATGCTGATTGCAAAAGTTCCAGTGTTTGATGGTTATTGCGCTTTCTTGTTCCGGGTTCTGGAACGGACGGAGAAATTGACCATGCCAAAGGGATGGGAGCATGCAGATAGGTATTATAAATTTGGTGAAAAAAACCGAAATTC
>CAMWMM010000004.1 GCA_947175285.1 uncultured Lachnospiraceae bacterium | reverse complement strand
GCAATAAGGAAAATGGAGGGTAAATGAATGGGTTACAAAGAGCAGTATGAATTCTGGCTGGAAGATTCTTATTTTGATGAAGCAACCAAAAAAGAACTTCAGGCTATTCAAGGCGATGAAAAGGAAATTGAAGACCGTTTCTACAAAGAACTGGCATTTGGAACAGGCGGTTTAAGAGGCGTTATCGGAGCGGGTACAAACCGTATGAATATTTATACGGTTCGGAAAGCGACACAGGGACTTGCCAATTATATTAAGAAGCAGGGCGGAGAAGCAAAAGGCGTGGCTATTGCTTATGATTCCAGAAGAAAATCACCTGAGTTTGCTGATGAAGCGGCGCTCTGCCTTGCTGCAAACGGCATTAAGGCATATGTATTCGATTCTTTAAGACCTACACCGGAATTATCTTTTGCACTGCGTACGCTTGGCTGTATTTCCGGTATTGTTATTACGGCAAGCCACAATCCGCCGGAATATAACGGTTATAAGTGTTATTGGGAAGACGGCGCACAGGTAACGGCTCCCAAAGATAAGGAAATCATTACGGAAGTCAACAACGTGACAGATTATCATGCGGTAAAAACGATGGAGAAGGCAGACGCCATAAATGCAGGTCTGTATCAGGTGATCGGTCGTGAAATTGACGATAAATACATGGTAGAACTGAAAAAACAGATTATTCACCCTGAAATCATCAAGGAAGTGGCAAAAGACATTAAGATTGTTTACTCACCTTTCAACGGAACAGGAAATCTTCCTGTCAGAAGAATTTTAGATGAAATCGGTTTTGAAAACGTCTATGTTGTACCGGAGCAGGAGATGCCCGACCCGGATTTCACAACATTGGAGTATCCGAATCCGGAAGATCCGAAGGCATTTACATTAGCTTTGCAGCTGGCAAAGGAAAAACATGCAGATATTGTGCTTGCAACAGACCCGGATGCTGACAGACTCGGTATTTATGCTTTAGATACAAAGAGCGGGGAATATGTTTCTTTCACAGGAAATATGTCCGGTATGCTGATTGCGGAATATATTTTAAGAGAAAGAACGGCAACCGGTACGATGCCGGCTGACCCCGCACTTGTAACAACGATTGTAACAACGAATATGGCAAAAGCCATTACGGATGATTACAAGGTAAAATGTATTGAAGTACTGACAGGATTTAAGTACATAGGCGAGCAGATTAAGCTGTTCGAGCAGACAGGCTCTAACAATTATGTTTTCGGTCTGGAAGAAAGCTATGGATGCCTTGCCGGAACTCATGCAAGAGATAAAGACGCTGTTGTTGCAGTTATGTGTCTGTGTGAAATGGCTGCATGGTGCAAGAAAAACGGCAAGACCGTATGGGATCAGATGATTGCTTTATATGAGAAATACGGCTATTTCAAAGAAAGCCAGTATTCCATTACCATGAAAGGAATCGACGGCGCTAAGCAGATTGAAGAAATCATGAATAAATTAAGAAGCAATCCGCCGAAAGAGTTCGGAGAGCTGAAAGTGAAAGAGTTCAGGGATTACAACACCGGCAAAACTTTGAATCTGGAAACAGGCGCAGAGGGTGAAACAGGACTGCCGCAGTCTAACGTACTCTATTTTGATTTGACGAATGACTCATGGTGCTGCGCACGTCCATCCGGTACAGAGCCTAAGATTAAGTTCTATATGGGTGTTAAAGGAAACAGCCTTGAAGATGCACAGGCAAAATTGGATAAACTCACAGAGGAGTTAAAGGCAAAATTATAAAAAGAAGGTAAATTCATAGAATCGTCCTGATGTTTCAGGGCGATTCTATAATATCAGGGGAAAATGAGCAGAAATATTTTAAGCGCAAATAACATCAAAAAAACACTTCGCTATCTGCAAAAAAACGGTATCCGCCACACTTATTATGCGGCGAGAGAACGCGTAGAAGAAGAGAAGAAAACAGTATATTATTATGAAGAGCCGGAAAATGGGCAGCTTAAGCAACAAAGAACGGACAGCAGAAAGTTTCCGTACCGTTTCAGCATTGTTGTGCCGGCGTATGAAACGAAAGAAGCATTTTTATATGATTTGATAGATTCCGTGCAAAAGCAGAGTTACGAAAACTGGGAACTGATTATCGCGGATGCCAGTGAAAGCAGTCGTGTGGAAAAAGTGGTATTACCATATCAGGAAAAAGATGAAAGGTTTCACTATCTGCGCCTGCAGGAAAATAAAGGTATTGCGGAAAATACAAATGCAGGCATTGAAAAGGCGGCGGGAGATTATATCGCCCTGCTCGACCATGACGATGTGCTGACACCGGATGCTTTATATGAGATGGCTGCGGCAATTAATCATGCGGAAAAAACAGGGAAAGCACCTGTTATGATATATTCGGATGAAGATAAGTTTGAAGAAAGCGATTTAACACCGGAGAAAAAGTTACATTATATGTCGCCGAACAGGAAAAATGAATTTAACCTTGACTTAAGTCTGTCCAATAATTATATTTGCCATTTAATGATGGTAGAATCCGGGCTTTTTAAAACATTAAAATTAAGAAAAGAGTATGACGGAGCGCAGGATTATGACTGCGTTCTCAGGATAATCTCGCATCTGCTGTCTGTCGGAGGAACAAAGAAGTTAAAAGAAAGTATTATTCATGTTCCGAAAGTACTGTATCACTGGAGATGCCATGCAGACTCCACAGCAGACAATACGGCTAGTAAAATGTATGCGTATGAAGCCGGTAAAAAAGCTTTGGAGGATTTCTGCAAAAACCGGGGATGGGACATGCAGGTAACACATTCCCTGCACCTTGGATTTTATCAAATCACGTATTATCCGGATATGTTTACGGTGCGTCCTGATGTTGGTATCATTGGCGGCAGAATTTTGGACAGGCACAATAAAATAGCATCCGGTATTTATGATGAAAACGGAAACCGGCTTTATCAGGGGCTTCACAAAGAATACAGCGGCGGCGCGACACATAGAGCTGTGTTGCTGCAGGATTGCGCTGCGGTCGATATCCGCTGCATGCGTATCAGGAAAGAACTCTATCCTTTGTTTAAAGAAATAACGGGTGTTTCATATAAAGAAACCGGAGTACAGAAACTGGCGGATGTCTCTATGATTTCCGGCGATGAGGCAGGATATCGGAAACTGAGCATGGAATTTTGCCGAACAGCGGCTGAACTGGGCTATTTAACTGTCTGGAATCCACAAATTTCCATAAAATTAAAAGGAGAATTAACAAAATAAATGAGGTCTACAATCGTTATACCGAATTATAATGGAATACGATATCTGGAAAACTGTCTGCGCTCTTTGGAAAAGGAGCAGGCATTTATCATTGTAGTTGATAATGCTTCTACAGACGGCAGTTATGAAATGACCTGTGAAAAATTTCCGGCGGTAAAGACAATCCGGTTTTCGGATAATACGGGGTTTTGTAAGGCAATCAATGCCGGGATTGCAGCATCCGATACGGAATATGTTATTTTTCTGAATAACGATACGGTAGCAGAGAGTGGGTTTGTGCAGGCATTAGAGCATGTAATGGACGAAGATAACAGTATTTTTTCCGCATCCGCCAAAATGATTTCCATGCACGAAAAAGAGAAAATAGATGATGCCGGTGATTTATACTGTGCTCTTGGATGGGCGTTTGCCATTGGAAAAGGCAGACCCGAATGTAATTACCGGGAGAGTTATCCTGTTTTTGCAGCCTGTGGGGGCGCCGCTATTTACAGGAAATGTATTTTGGACAAGATAGGAGTGCTGGATGAAAATCATTTTGCCTATCTGGAAGATATTGATTTGGGATATCGGGCGCAGATTTACGGATTTCACAATGTTTTTGCGCCGGACGCCAGAGTTTATCATGCCGGCAGCGCCACTTCCGGTTCCCGGTACAATGCGTTTAAAGCGAGACTATCCGCCAGAAACAGCATTTATCTGATTTATAAGAATATGCCCGTGTTACAGGTGTTATTGAATCTGCCGTTTTTATTTGCCGGCTTTGCTGTGAAAACTTTGTTCTTTATAAAAAAGGGACTGGGCATGGCGTATATCAATGGTTTGTGTGAAGGTTTCCGCCTTTGTGTATCCGCAGAGGGAAGAAAACATAAAATACATTATCGTTCCTGCCGTTTCAGGGCATACTGCCGGATACAGGTATCATTATGGAAGAATATCGTGAAGCGTTTTTGTCAGAGTTGACAATCTTTTCCTGCATATTGTACTATAAAACACAAGAACGTAGGAAAAAATAAAATTGTACATTCAATTCTCAGCCTGAACAGGCATGGAGGATTAACATGATAAAAGATAACCAGAAAATTTTTAACAGGCTCCATATTTTGGTAGATGCGCTTGTTATCATTGCTTCATATTGGATTGCCTGGTATTTGAAATTTGCAAGTCCTTTTTCGGGCGACGACCCGACGATAGGCACACTGCATTGGCAGACTTATTTTGAACTGCTTTATTTCATTGTGCCTGCTTATCTGATTTTATATTATTATTTTAATCTCTATACACCGAAGCGTGCAACAGTTCATAAATATGAAATCTTTAATATTTTTCAGGCTAATACCGTAGGAATTATTCTACTGATGGCGGGCTGGTATGTGATTAAACAGATTCATTTTTCGCGTGTCATGATGGGAATGTTCTACATTGTCAATATCATTCTGACAACTATATGCCGTTCCATTATTCGCTCCCTGCTCCAATATTTCCGAAAAAAAGGATATAATCTGAAGTATATTTTGTTAGTCGGTTATTCCAGGGCAACAGAAGAATATATTAACAGAATCAACTCCAATCCTCAGTGGGGATATGTGGTAAGAGGAATTCTGGATGATGCCGTGCCGAGGGGCACTTTGTACAAAGGGGTAAAAGTCATAGGAACCATTGATAATTTAACATATATTCTGCCGCAAAATAGTCTGGATGAAATAGCGATTACCTTATCGCTTAGTGATTATGACCGCTTGGAGCATATTGTGGATTTGTGCGAAAAATCAGGCGTACACACGAAGTTTATTCCCGATTATAACAGTTTATTCCCAAGCAGACCGTATACGGAGGATTTGATGGGACTGGCAGTTGTCAATATCCGCTATGTACCGCTTACCAATACATTTAACTGGATTATGAAAAGAATGGTTGATATTGTGCTTTCTTTGTTTGGCGCCGTTATCTTTTCTCCGGTTATGATTGTAGCGGCAATTGCGGTCAAATGCAGCAGCAAGGGACCGGTTATCTTTAAGCAGGAACGGATTGGCCTGCACAATAAACCTTTTGAAATGTATAAGTTCAGGACGATGGAAGTGCAGAAGCCGAGTGCGGAGAAAAAGGGATGGACAGTGAAAAACGACCCACGTGTGACAAAAGTCGGCAGACTGCTTCGCAAAACCAGTATAGATGAACTACCGCAGATTTTTAATATTTTAAGAGGAGACATGAGCGTTGTAGGACCAAGACCCGAAAGACCGCAGTTTGTAGAACAGTTTAAAGAGGAAATACCGAGATATATGGTAAAACATCAGGTCAGACCGGGACTTACCGGATGGGCGCAGATTAACGGGTACCGGGGCGATACTTCTATTAAGCGCAGAATAGAATATGATATTTTTTATATTGAAAACTGGACCTTGTCTTTTGACGTAAAAATTATTTTGTTGACGATATTTAAGGGGTTCATAAATAAAAATGCTTATTAAGACAATACTGATTTAAAAACATTTAAAATTATTAAGAAATTCTAAACACTGACCGAATATGGCACAAGATTGTTGCAATTCTAACAAGATGTAGTATAATCTTATATGGAACTTGCGCTATTTTGTGATGAAAATAAATAGTGCTGTAGTTATTGAAATAAGGATTAAAAAGGAATCAAGGGAGTACAAGATATGACAAAGAAAAGTAGAGATGCATATGATGAAGAAATAAGACCGTCAAAAAAATCTTCCTCATCTAAAGGGAAGAAAAAGACGTCTTCCGGGAAAAAGCAGAGTAAGAAAGCACAGGCGAAAAAACAAAGAAGAAGAATTATTCTTTTTATTTTGGAGATTTTCGTTTTATTAATTATGGTTATTGTTTTGTATGTGGTAATGACAGCTGAAAAAACAGGTCATTACGAGATTCAGGAAGACGATGTTATCATTAACAAAGAGGTAAAACAGGCAACGGAGTCGAAGACCGAAGAAGAGGTAGGATATAAGAATATTGCATTGTTCGGCGTTGATTCCACAACAGGAGCCCTGACAAAGAATACGCGAAGCGATACAATTATGATTGCTTCCATCGATGAGAAGACAGGAGACTGCAAACTGGTATCCGTATATCGTGATACGTATTTGAATTTGAGTAATGATAAATATAATAAATGTAATGCTGCTTATGCAACAGGCGGTCCGAAGCAGGCAATCAGTATGTTGAATATGAATCTGGATCTGGATATTACGGATTTTGTTACCGTAGGATTCGCGGGACTGACAGATACGATTGATGCATTGGGCGGCGTATATATCACAGTGGAAAGTGATGAAATCAACCACTTGAACAATTATCAGTTGTGTATCGCAGAAGATTTGAAACGCTCTTATACACCGGTTGAGAATACCGGATATCAGCTTTTGAACGGTCTGCAGGCTACCGGTTACTGCCGTATCCGTTATACCGCCGGAGATGATTTCAAACGTGCGGAACGTCAGAGAGAAGTGCTTCAGGCTGTAGCGGATCAGGCGAGGAAGAATCCTTCACCGGCAGCATTAGGACAGATTGCAAGTAATGTATTTGATGAAGTATACACTTCTTTGGATTTAGATGAAATCATTGAATTATTAAGTGATGTTACAAAATATAATATCGTGGAAACATCGGGATTCCCGCAGGAGGAATACAGAGCGACAGGTACGATTGGCTCAAAAGGTTCTTGTGTTGTTCCGGTAAATTTGGAAGAAAATGTAAAATGGCTGCATCAGTTCCTGTTTGATGATTATAATTATACGCCATCTTCCACAGTGCAGGAATGCAGCAGGCAGATTGAGGCTGATACAAGCGCTTATATCAAAAAATAAGAAAGAAGCAGTAAAGTTAAGGGTGAAGAATTTTGGTGGAGAAAGTGGATGTTATCATCCCGACATATAAGCCGGATCGAACATTTTTGGAATTAATGGATAAATTGGCGCATCAGAGTGTTCCGATTCATCAGGTTATCATTATGAACACGGAGCAGAAATATTTTGACCGACTGGTTTACGGAACGTCCTTTTCCAAACAATATAAAAACGTGCTGGTAAAACATCTCTCCAAAAGAGAGTTTGATCATGGACGTACCAGAAACAGCGCCGTTCATTTATCGGATGCGGAAGTATTTATTATGATGACTCAGGATGCTGTTCCGGTGGATGAGTTTATGGTGGAAGAACTGCTTCAGGGGCTTGCTCAGGAAAATGTGGCTGTTGCATACGCCAGACAGCTTGCCGGGGATTCCAGTTCCGAAGCAGAGAAATTCACACGAAATTTTAATTATCCGGACGAAAAGATGATTAAGACAGAGGCGGACATTGAGAGGCTCGGGATTAAAACCTTTTTCTGTTCCAATGTATGCGCTGCTTATCACAGGAACACTTTTGATGCATTAGGCGGATTTGTCAAACATACGATATTTAACGAGGATATGATTTTTGCAGCGAAAGCTGTCCGTGCGGGATATGGCATTGCTTATCAGCCGGAAGCAAAAGTCTTTCACTCCCATGATTATACGGGTATGGAGCAGTTTCACAGGTATTTTGATTTGGGAGTTTCGCAAGCGGAGCATCCGGAAGTCTTTTCGGGTATCCGTTCTGAATCGGAGGGTAAAAAACTTATAAAGATGACGATTGCTCATTTGAAAGAAGAGAATATGACTTCTCAGATTCCGGACGTTATCGTAAAAAGCGGATTTAAGTATGCAGGTTATCTTCTGGGCAAGAACTATAAAAAGCTGCCAAGGAAAATGGTGGTGAAATGTTCATCCGCAAAGGAATATTGGAGTTAAGTGTGAAAAATAAATTTTTCACATTTTGAGAGAAAGGCATGGTATTTTATGTGTGGAATTGTAGGATATATCGGAACCAAACAGGCATCGCCCATTATTCTTGACGGGTTGGCAAAACTGGAATACAGAGGTTATGACTCTGCGGGTATGGCAGTTTATGACGGAGAAAAAATTAATATCCGGAAATCGGTAGGACGGCTTAAGGTGTTGGAAAATCTGACACATGGCGGTGAGAGCATGCCGGGAACGTGCGGCGTAGGGCATACAAGATGGGCAACCCACGGGGCACCGAGCGATACGAATGCGCATCCGCATTTTAACGAGTCAGAGACAATAGCGGTTGTACATAACGGTATTATCGAGAATTATATACAACTGCGGAAGAAAATGACAGATAAGGGCTACCATTTTGTATCGGAAACAGATACGGAAGTCCTTGCGCATATGCTGGATTACTATTATAAGGGAAATCCTTTGGAAGCGGTGGCAAAAGTGCTTCATCGTGTGGAGGGCTCCTATGCGCTCGGTATTGTGTTTGCCGATTGCCCGGATCAGATTTTTGCTGCAAGAAAAGACAGTCCGCTGATTGTAGGACAGAATGAGGACGGATGCTTTATCGCCTCTGATGTACCTGCGATTTTAAAATATACGAGAAAAGTGTATTATGTGGATAATCATGAAGTAGTGCGTCTGCGCGCCGACCATATGCACTTTTATACGGTAGACGAAGAGGAAATCCAAAAAGAGCCCGTTACAATTGAATGGGATGCGAATGCGGCTGAAAAAGCGGGCTATGAGCATTTCATGTTAAAAGAAATGTATGAGCAGCCGAAGACGGTTTCCGACACATTGACTCCCAGAGTCAAAGGAAATGACGTTGTTATAGAAGAATTGAACATGACAGACGAGGAACTCGTTCAGATTAAAAAAATTCATATTGTGGCATGTGGTTCCGCTTATCATGCGGGTATGACAGGCAAATATGTACTGGAGGGGCTTGCACGGATTCCGGTGGAAGTAGATTTGGCTTCGGAATTCCGTTACCGCGACCCTATTTTGGAAGACGGGGCTATGGTAGTTGTTATCAGTCAGTCAGGAGAGACTGCCGATACGCTTGCCGCGCTGCGGGAAGCGAAGAAAAAGGGGTTCAAGGTGCTTGGTATTGTCAATGTTGTAGGAAGTTCCATTGCGAGAGAGGCGGATAATGTCATGTATACGTGGGCAGGACCGGAGATTGCGGTGGCTACCACTAAGGCATACAGCGCACAGTTAATTGCATTATATCTGCTTGCAATGAAGCTTGGAAAAGTAAGAGGAATGATAGCGGAAGATAAGTTTGCCGCACTGCTTGCAGACTTAAAGAGACTGCCCGACCAGATTGAACTTTTACTGAATAATAAACAAAAGATTCAAAAATTTGCAAATCGTTATATCGGGGCAAAAGATGTGTTCTTTATCGGACGCGGTATTGATTATGCGATTTCGTTAGAGGGTTCTTTGAAATTAAAAGAAATTTCCTATATTCATTCGGAGGCGTATGCAGCGGGTGAGTTGAAACACGGAACCATTTCGCTGATAGAAGAGGGAACTTTGGTAGCGGCAGTTTCCACACAGCCTGAGTTATATGCCAAGACAATCAGCAATATGGTGGAAGTGAAAGCAAGGGGCGCGTTTGTGCTCGCGGTGACATGTGAGGGCAATAAGGAAATTGAGAAAGCAGCCGATTATGTCATCTACATTCCGGAAACAAATCCATATTTTGCCAATTCGCTTGCTATTATTCCTTTACAGGTATTTGGCTATTATGTCGCGGTCGGCAAAGGCTGTGATGTGGATAAACCGCGAAATCTGGCAAAATCTGTTACCGTTGAATAAAAACACAAAAAAGAAAAAATTTCATCACACTTTGTACACATTTGCCAGTTATACTGTGTTCATAGTCAAGGATGAAAGGAGTCTTTAATATGTATGACAATCATTTTCCAAACGAGAATCAATCTAACAGGGAGAATGGAGAACAAAATCCGAACAATCAGTATTACACAAATAGAAATTACGGATATGGCGCTGAAACATATCAGAATGTAAATCGTGAACAAAACGCAGGAACCTACCAATACGGTAATACCTATCCGAGTGCTTACGGACAGGTGAAGACCGCGAAGAAGAAAGAAAAAGGAGCGGTCAGAGGCTATCTAAAGAAAATGCTGGTCTGCGTTTCCCTTGGATTATTTTTTGGTTTGTGCGCAGGGCTTGGCTTTTATGCCGTGGAATCTGCTACAGGAATGCTGGAACATGATGCGGATGTATCCGATAAGGTAATCGCTGAGAAAATGGATGATGCTGCGGAAGCGCTTGGCACAGATATAGTGGAAGATGCAGAAGAAGTTGTTTCCGATGCGGTACAGTCACTTCAGGATTCAGATGATATTGAAAAGACACAGACCGTATATGCAGTTGTATCGGATGTCTCGGATGTTGTTACAGCGGTTATGCCGGCGGTTGTATCTATCAGCAATACTTATACGGAAACAATGTCCTATTTTGGACAATCCATGAGCAGTGAAGCAGAAGCGAGCGGATCCGGAATTATTGTCGGAGAAAACGATACGGAACTTTTGCTCGTAACAAACTATCATGTTATTGAAGATGCCGATAAACTGACGGTTCAGTTTGTAGAGGGCAGTGAAGCCGAAGCTTCGGTCAAAGGTACGGATGCTGATATGGACCTTGCGGTTATCGCAGTACCATTAGAGGATATTTATCAGACAACATTAGACCAGATTGCGATTGCAACGCTGGGCGATTCCAATGATTTGAAAGTCGGTGAGCCGGCAATCGCAATCGGGAATGCGCTTGGCTATGGACAGTCTGTTACAACAGGTGTTATTAGTGCCTTAAATAGAGACATGGAACTTTCGGACGGCAGTACAGGAACCTTTATTCAGACAGATGCGGCAATCAATCCGGGTAATTCCGGCGGCGCACTCTTAAATATCAAAGGAGAAGTCATTGGTATCAATTCCAATAAAATAGGCGGCAGCGTTATTGAAGGTATGGGATATGCCATTCCGATTTCTGCGGCAAGCCCTATTATTGCAGACTTGATGCTGAGGGAGACAAAGAGTAAAGTTGCAGAAGAAGAAAGAGGATTTTTGGGAATTTCCGGTATCAGTGTTACAGCGGAAGTTGCATCCACTTATGGTATGCCGGAGGGCGTTTATATCGCACAGGTATACGAGGGTACGGCGGCAGACGCAGCAGGACTTCAGAAAGGTGATATTATTAATTCCTTTGACGGTATAAAAATCACTTCCATGGATGAGTTGCAGAAGCTTCTGGAATACTATGCAAAAGGCGATACGGTGGATTTGAAAGTTATGACAATCGGAGCAGGCGGTTATCGCAGTAAGACAGTCACCATTACACTGGGAAATAAAGTAGAACAATAACCTCAGACTTGACAGTCTGAGCTGCGAGTTTCTGACCGATGGTCATAAACTCGCGGGCTGAGAATAAAATACAGCCCCGTTGCATTGCAGCGGGGTTGTTTACGTAGTTGCATATTGATAAGAATATAGATATAATAAAGGATAAGTTGTGCACAAAAGGGGTATTGAACAGGAAAGGTATGGATGATGAATATGAACGATGATGAAAGAATCGATAAGGATAAAAATGATGAAACTTCCTGGGATTTCAGGGAATTAGATGACGTGGATACGCAGAAAGAGGAATTGCTGAGCGGAGGTCGTGAAGATAGAAAGCCGGATACTGACAAAACGGATAACGATAAGTCAGATGAATATGAGGAAGTCTGCTTTATCTGCAGAAGACCGGAGAGCAAGACCGGTAAGATGTTTAAGCTGCCTAATCATATTTGTGTCTGCAATGACTGTATGCACAAGACAATGGATACGGTCAGCCAGTTTGATTATCAGGGTATGCTGAATCATCCGGGAGGACCGGGCGGCAATATGACCGACTTCAACAACGGAAAGGGATTTCCGAATATCAGTTTCGTGAATCTTGCGGATTTGCAGGGGGACGGCGGTATTCCCAATAAACAGAAACTGAAGAAAAAGAAACATGCGAAGGAAAATGTTCCGGTTATTGATATTAAAAATATTATGCCGCCGCACAAGATTAAGGCGAAACTGGATGATTATGTGGTAGGGCAGGAGCATGCTAAAAAGGTAATTTCCGTAGCCGTTTATAATCATTATAAAAGAGTGGCAACGGGCACGATGGATGAAATTGAAATTGAAAAGTCCAATATGCTGATGATAGGACCTACAGGCTGCGGTAAAACCTATCTTGTGAAAACTCTGGCAAGACTTTTGGATGTGCCGCTTGCCATAGCGGATGCCACTTCTTTGACAGAAGCGGGATATATTGGTGATGACATCGAAAGCGTTGTTTCAAAATTGCTTGCCGCTGCCGATAATGATGTGGAGCGCGCGGAGCAGGGCATTATCTTTATTGATGAAATTGATAAGATTGCCAAGAAGAAAAATACGAACTCCAGAGACGTGAGCGGCGAATCCGTACAGCAGGGAATGTTAAAGCTGTTAGAGGGCGCGGAAGTGGAAGTGCCGGTAGGAGCCAATTCCAAGAATGCCATGGTACCGCTTGCCACAGTAAATACCAGAAATATTCTTTTTATCTGCGGCGGTGCATTTCCTGACTTGGACGATATCATTAAACAACGTTTGAATAAAAAGACGTCAATTGGATATAATGCGGAGCTTCGTGATAAATATGATAAAGAAAAAAATATTTTAAACAGAGTCACAGTGGAAGACATTAAAAAATTTGGTATGATTCCGGAATTTATCGGACGGCTTCCGATTATCTTTACATTAGAGGGTCTGAGCAAGGAAATGATGATTAAAATTTTAAGCGAGCCACGCAACGCGATTTTAAAGCAGTATCAGAAACTTCTGGCTTTAGACGAGGTGCAGCTTGAGTTTAACGAGGGCGCTCTGGAGGCAATTGCGGAAAAAGCAATCGAAAAAGATACCGGTGCAAGGGCGCTGCGCGCTATCATAGAAGAATTTATGCTGGATATCATGTATGAAATCCCGAAAGACGATAATATCGGAAGAATTACGATTACAAGAGAGTATATCGAGGGAACCGGAGGACCGATTATTGATATCAGAAGCGGCAGCCTGGAAAGTCCGGATAATCTGAAAATGATAGAAGAGTAGGCATGAGAGAAAAATCTGCATATCATATTATAAGGAAAGTGCAGTGAAAGCGCAGATATGATATGACTTGTAAAGAAAGAATTCTATCTAATGACTATGCAGATATTATAATAGATTTTGTACTGCCCAGAGAAGTTCTGGAAAATAGACTGGATTATTGCTTTCAGGCGCTGGACGATGAGTTTGGTGTTGCCTATGTGAACAGGCAGGAACTTCCGCCGCTTTCCGTCGGCGTGTACAATTATTCTTCTATTCCGAATTTATATGGGCTTATGCAGACTTTTCAGGCAGATAATCTAATAGAAACGGGAAATCTCCGGGTACAGGGTCCGCCGCTTAGCTTACAGGGCAGGGGCGTGATTATCGGCTTTATTGATACCGGAATCCGTTATCAGCTTGACGTATTCAGGGATGAGAACGGTGGAAGCAGAATAATTTCTATCTGGGATCAGACGATACAGACCGGAGAGCCGCCGGAAGGCTTTTTATATGGAACGGAATATACAAGGGAAGAAATCAACCGTGCGTTGGAAAGCGGACAGCCGCTAAGTGTAGTGCCTACGACCGATGAAAACGGGCATGGAACGGCAATGGCATCGGCTGCTGCCGGCAGTGTTCTAAATCAGGGACTGACGTTTCGGGGAGCCGCACCGCAGGCGGATATTGCAGTCGTGAAGTTAAAAGGTGCGAAAGAGTATTTGCGGGAGTATTATATGATTGCCGATGATGCCGTCGCCTATCAGGAAAATGATATTATGGAGGCGGTAAAATATTTGGAGAGTATGGCAATCGTATTCGAGAGACCGGTTGTCATTGTGCTCGGTATTGGCAGCAATATGGGAGACCATGAAGGAAACTCACCGCTTCCTTCTTATCTTAATAAAGCAGCATCGAAGAGAAGCAGGGCGATTGTTGTCTGCGGCGGGAATGAGGGTGATAAAGAGCACCATTACAGCGCGGCAATGCCGGAACAGATTGAGATGCGGGTAGAAGAAAATACAAAAGGTTTTTCCATGGAATTATGGGGAAACCGGATTGATATTTACAGTGTCGTGCTGCGGACACCGGGCGGCGAAATGACACCCATCATTGATTTTCGGAACGGACAGGACAATTATTTCTCTTTTGTGTTTGACAGAACCAGAATATATACGGGACTTTCCATAGTAGAGAAGCGTTCCGGAAATGAGCTGGTTTTCTTTCGCTTTGAAAACCCGACGCCGGGCATCTGGAGCATTATAGTATATCCATCGGAACAGGAGCGCCTCAGAGGTTCGGGGCGTTTTCATATCTGGCTGCCGATTACTTCTTTTATTGACGGAGGTGTCACTTTTCTGGAGCCTGAGCCGGATGTGACCCTGACGGAGCCTGCCAACGCGGAGCAGGTCATTACCATATCCGCCTATAATGGGAGGACGGGAAGCTGGTATTCGGAGTCAGGAAGAGGTTTTTCTGCCAATGATATGATAAAACCGGATTTGGCAGCGCCCGGCGTACAGGTATCCACGATTTTAGGAGCGCGAACAGGCTCCAGTATGGCAGCCGCACTGAGCGCAGGATGCGTCGCACAGTTTATGGAGTGGGCGATTGTGGACGGATATGCGCCTTTTATAGAAAGCAAATCAATTAAAAGCTATTTCATCAGAGGAGCAAGACGGGAAAATAATATAACGTATCCGGACAGAAGATGGGGCTATGGAAAGGTAGACATCAGCGGGACGTTTGAGGCGTTGGCGAGGATATAGGAGTAAAGACAGATGAGTGAAAACGTAATAGAACTGAAAAATGTCCGAAAGGAGTTTGTGACAACCAAGCACTATCCCGGATGGAGCGGGGCTGTGAAAGGATTGTTCACGAAGGAAAAAGAAAAAAAGATTGCAGTTGATGATATCTCCCTTGCGATAAAAGAGGGAGATATTGTCGGTTACATTGGGAGTAACGGAGCGGGGAAATCAACTACGATTAAAATTATGTCAGGAATTCTGACACCAACGTCAGGTTCCTGTATGGTCAATGGTTTGGAACCCTATCGGAATCGAAAGAAGAATGCTAAAAATATCGGCGTTGTATTTGGGCAGCGTACGCAGCTTTGGTGGGACTTGCCGCTTAGTGAAACATATACGGTTTTAAAAGAAATCTATGATGTGAGCGATAAGGATTATACGGAGCGGATGAATTTTTTTCAAGAGGTTTTAGGGCTGAACGAATTTATACACAGCACGGTCAGAACCTTATCTCTGGGGCAGAGGATGCGGGCGGATTTAGCGGCGGCGCTTCTTCATAATCCAAAAGTATTATATTTGGACGAACCGACAATCGGACTGGATGTTGTGGTAAAGGACAAGATTCGTCAGGCAATCAGGGAAATCAATGAAAAGTATCATACGACGGTCATACTGACTACCCATGATTTAAATGACATAGAGGAATTATGCCAACGGATTATTATTATAGACGCCGGTAAGAAAATATATGATTCTACGCTAAATCAACTGAAAAAGGATTACGGTTATCGCTGCAGTATCCTCTTTGAGTGGAAAGAGCAACCAAAGGAAGCACAGACCGAAATGCTGCGGAATATGGATAAGAGAGTAGAATTTACGGAGCAAAATAAAGGCGGTCAAGTGTATTTCAGCAAAAACGATATTACCGCTGCAGAAGTGCTCGCAAAGGTGATGGAAATTATAGAGGTAAAAGATATTCAGATGAAAGAGACAGAGCTTACGGATATTGTGAAAAGCATCTATCAGAATGGCGCAGGGAAATAGGTATGACGAAATTCTTTAAAATTTATTGGACTTTTACCATAAATCAGGCGAAATCAAATTTTGCTTATAAGGGCAGATTCTATTTGTATATTGTTCGGAAGTTTCTCGGGATGTTTATTTACTACTATCTCTGGATGGCAGTCTATGCAAGCTCTGCATCAGACCAGCTTGGAGGTTTCAGCAGAAATGAAATGATTCTATATGTATTCATGTCCTATACGATTTCCGATATCGTTATGATAGGTATTTCTTCTGAAATCGGATATGACGTGATTGACGGCAGTGTGGCGACGAATCTGATAAAGCCGATAGATTACCGGCTTTACCTGACGTTCAGAGCATTAGGAACGATGATTTACCGGGTGGTAGTGCCGTCTGTTCTTATATGGATTGGACTGGAAATTTATAAGGTTACGAAATTGGGAATGGCGCTTACCCGTCCGAACGAGATTTTACTGGCACTCATCAGTATTGTTTTCAGCTTTTTCATATATGTGTTTTTTGACTATTGTTTTGGAATGCTGGCGTTTGTTACGACTTATATTTTTGGAATGAATGTCATAAAAAATGCGGCGCTGAATTTACTGACTGGAAAACTGATTCCGATTTCCTTTTTTCCGGCGTTTGTACAGGAAATATTTTCTTTCCTGCCGTTTACGGCAATGACATATGTTCCGGTCATGATTTATCTTGGTAAATATTCAGGTGTGGAAGCATGGCGGCAGCTTGGAAAGCAGGCATTGTGGATTGTGATTCTGTATTTTCTGGGAAGTATTTTGTGGAAAAAAATCGAAAAGAGGATTGTTATTTTAGGCGGTTGAGAGGGAGTTTGTCATGAAGAAGATAGCAAGATATATAAGACTATATCGGATTTTTGCAGTGCAGTATATGAAAACGGTAATGCAGTCTAAAACGGATTTTTTCGTTGGGTTGGGCGGATTTTTGATTTCTCAGGCGTCGGGGCTTGCCTTTCTTTATCTTGTTTTCAAGCAGATACCGTCTATGAAAGAGTGGACGTTGGAGCAGATGCTTTTTATCTATGGATTTGCGCAGATTCCAAGGGGAATCGACCATTTGCTGACAGACAATTTGTGGATGGTAGGGTGGCAGATGGTGATAAAGGGAACTTTCGACAAATATATGCTGCGCCCGATGAATATCTTTTTTCAAATTGTATGTGAAAAGGTGCAGTTTGACGCAGTAGGGGAACTTTTGATAGGCGGTTTTTTTGTCGGGAGGGCAGTTATGCACGGTGTTGTTCAGGTAACGCCGATAAAGGCGGTATTGTTTGTAATATCCATAATCGCCGGAAGCGTTATTTATACTTCCGTTAAGCTGGTATTAGCGTCTATTGCATTCTGGGTAAAGGACAGTTCACCGATAATGACGACGGCATATGATGTGGCTGATTTTGCAAAATATCCGATTGAGATTTATGCGAAACCAATTCAGATTGTACTAATGACAATATTGCCGTTTGCCTTTGTTGCGTACATTCCATCTACGTTTTTTCTGATTCATGCGAATGTCTGGAAAACGATTGCGGCTGAATGCGGGATTGCGGTAGTGTTTTGGATGTTTGCATATGCGCTGTTTAAAAGAGGGCTTTCCATTTATGAGAGCGCTGGGAATTAATGAAATCATAAGAATAGGATTTTAAGATGTTTAGGACTAAATTTTTGATTTAGTCCTTTTTATTTGCAGTTATGATGCAACTTTGATGCAATTATGATGCAAAAATGATGCATTCCTTTGATAGAATGAAAACAAAAGACGTGATATTCGGAAGGAAAGTGCTATGAAAAAATTCAGGAAAAGATTGCAGTCATGTATATTGATATCATTGGCAGCCATAATTCTATCAGGCTGTGCAGGACAAGGGCAGGAAATGGAAGAACCGGAGACAGTGATAGAAAATGTTCAGGAAGAAGAAACAGATAAAGCGGAAGTTGATAGAGCAGTAGAAGAAATAAAGGAGACAGAAGGCACTGAGGAAGCAGAAGAAGCAGAGGAACCGCTTGCAGAAAACGAGAACCCGAACATGCCGGAAATTGAAGTGTCACACGATTTTTTTTCTATGAAGGTTAAAATTCAAAACGAGGAAGAGTACCAGGCATTTATTGACTGTCTGGAAGAATACACGGAAAGTGTTAGCCTTACATTGAACTTGAAAGAAACAGACACAGTTATTTATCTGGATGACATACTGTCTTATCAGAATTTTGAATTTCTGAAGATATACAATGGAGGCACAATATCAGCGCGGAATATGGAAATTCTTAATGATAGTCCGGTGAGAGATATTGAATTGCGTCATATCTATGCAATAGGGGAAGATGTATTAAGTCAAATGTCTAATTTAGAAAATATTACGATTCGTGTAGACAGTCAGTATAATGGTGCATTGCCTGCAAAAGAACTGCTGCAAAATACAGACTGCGCAAGTATTGTTGTGAGATGGGATGATGAGGGGAAAGAGGAAGTGAATCTGGAAGAATTTGACGAGTGGGATGAAATAAATGCGATGCTGGCTGAAGATAATTGTTACTTGAAGGCTCTATATGTGTCGAATGAAGATGACTACAATTATATCAGCTATGAGTTTCGCGTTCGTGGGGAAGAAAAGGGAAACTCATGTGAGGCAAATGAATGTGCGGCATATATCTGCATCAAAGACAGGGAAAGTTATGGTGAAAAGTATTTTGATATTTTAGAAGTGCCGTTTGAGAGTATTGACACATTAGCGTGGCTTGATGGTAGAAGGGTGAGGTTGATGGATGTGAATTTTGATGGATATTGTGACCTTATTTTTGAGAGATATAATGATCCTATAGGGTCGTTTAATGGATGCATTGGTTTCCTATGGAATGAGAAAGATCAGAGGTATGAATGGAATGCCACCGTACCGAAAAATTTCAGAAAGATTGATGATGAGCGGAAAAGAATCACAAACAGCGACCCGTCTTCTCTTCTGGATAAATATTTCATTTATGAATATCATGACGGCGTATTTACGGAGAAAAAACTGGAGGTTATATGGTCATTGACAGAACACGGCTTAATTATATGGCAGTATTATGAAGAGGGGGAATTGATAAAAAGATTAGAGGAAAATTATGATGAAGAGACAAAACTGTATTATATCACATACGAAGAAAATGGAATGGTTACGGAGAAAGTAATTAAGAAAAATGATTATAAATATACCGATTACTCGGAGTTAGGAAAGGAGTATTTTCCTGAATTTGATTTTTATTGGGCAGGATAGGGGGATACGTGGCAGAAATCAGTTATATGAAAGGAAGCGATAAAGGAATGCGAACAAAGACAGGGATAATCAGTATCATATTGATAATATTAACAACCTCATTATTTGCAATGCAGGCAAAAGCAAGCGGAGGAGAAGAAAGTCAGATGGAGCAGTTGAAGGAGGAAGCAGAGGCTTTTTTAGCCTCGCCTGTTGTTTCGGACTTTTTAACTATGGATTCTGAGAATTTTGAGAACAAGTATGACAGAAATCAATTATATGAAGAGGACATCCTTTATTGCGATATGGCGGCATGGTGCTTTTCGGAATATTATGGCATGATGCGCAATTGGGAAAATAGTGATGAATATTTTCATATCGGTAATGTTACAGCAGTGCGCTATATAGCAGATGACAGCTTATATGATTTTGTAGAGGAAAATCATGCAGATAGGGATTTTCTTGATGACAGCAGTTCTGCAACAGATGTTTATATTCAACATATGGGGGATTATGCAATATCGATCTATTATCAAAGAAATACGGATGACGCAGGGGAAGATTCGGTGAAACTGTTGGAAATTTCATTCGTGAAAGTGGAAGTAATAGATGGATCAGAAGAGACAGCCACGAGAACGTTATATCAATTTTTAGAGGAGCAATACTTTTATGGAAGAGAGAACATTTTGTTTTCGTCAGGAGACAGACGGGGAGGATCACCGGAAGACTGGATAATATCACCGGATGGAAATAAAGAAGTTTGTGTGCTCAATGGGTGGATGCCTAATAATCCGGCGCAGATTTTTATACGTTATCGGGATAAAAGACCGGATACTGTTTTCCGGGATACATGGGAGCAGGGGATTGCCGGATGGATTGATGACGAACATGTTGTTTGTTATACGATAGATTCTAATCCCTATTTAATTCATCTGGAAACGAATCAGATAGAAGAGATAGAAATAGCTGTTGGAGATAATAGGGAGCGTGTTTTTGATGCTTATGGAGCGCATTATGAGATAAACGGAAATCATCTGATTGCCCGGTATAAGAGCGAAGAACTTTATCGTTGGGATATTGTGAAAGAAAATCAGGAAGTACATATTGTAGAAATACAACAGGAGGAAACGAATGAGTAAGTGGAAACAGGCAGTAGTATTACTACTTTGTCTTAGCGGTCTTTGTTTGTTCGCATGTGGGAAAGACGAGTCAGAGGCAATGACGGTGACAGAACTCATAAATATTGAAGAAACAAAAGAAATAGAAGATGAGGCGGAGACAGCAGAACTTATGGAAACCGAAGAAAAAGAAAGTGATGAATCCGAGGAACAGCCGGAGGAAGCCGAAGAGGCAAGTGAGGATGTTGCTGATGAGTCGATTTTAACATATCTTGTAGAAACTCACCATTTGACAGATGAGTGGGCAACACTTAGGGATTCTAAACCGATTACCATGTCAGATGGAAGCGTATATGAACTATATTTGATTTGGCATGAGATAGACCTCCGGAATATGAAATATAATCTGACCTACAGTGGAATTTTAGTAAATGGTGCAGATAACAGCAGTCAAATACTGTTTCGGATAGATAAGCTGTGCAGCGAATGGGATTTAAGCGTCCAAACATTCTATGAGTTCTACGATATGCAGATTTGTGATGTTGATGGAAACGGGGAGGATGATATTATTCTGATTGTGGGAACGCACGGAACGACAGGATGGGAAAGCTACCTGCCTAATTTATTCTGTATGATAGGGCTGCAGAAAGATGGCAATTTTAATTATGTAACAAGCTGGAATGAAACGTGGTTAGAAGAGGTTATAGATGTTTTATATGGTGAAGACCGTGTGAATTGGAAGGTAAGTAATATTTATGAAGATTTGAAAAACTATTTCGGAAATAAAAGTGGGACTGGAGGAATTCGGGAACAAGATGACGTGAATGTTATCCAATATAAAGATGAGAGGATACTGGAGAAATTAGATAACCGTTCAGCTTTTTTTGACAGGGAATTGCTGTGGGAAAAACTGATAACGGATGATAACAATTTGCAAAGCATAAAAGTATATAAGGAATTTGGAGAGCGGGGTTGTTCTTCCAGTGTAAGAATATCCGTTTATCTGTATGATTATGCGTTGGAAGACGTAGAGTTACAGGCAGTGCCGGATGTTTATGCAGAATTGAGTTATGCCCAAATGAGCGGTCAATATGTAGATGAGATGATATATTTCAAAGATGTGGAATTGAAAGAAATAGTTTATGAAGATGTGAACGGTGATGAGTTAAAAGATATCAGGATGATGATAAACTGTGTGCTTGAGACGGATGAAAAAAAGGAAAGCTGTGAGACTTATGAGATAGTTTATCTTCAGGAAGAGAATGGGAATAGAATGAAAAAATTCCAAAGTATTTTGGAAGATAGAAAAGATGAGTAAGAAGAGAGATAATGAATTATAGATTATACCAACAAAAAGAAGCGGAAAAAGATGAAAACAAAGATAAGGATAGTCGGTATCATATCAATCATTTTAACAACCTCTCTATTTGCAATGCAGGCAAAAGCAAGCGGGAGAGAACCAATCGAAGGAAGTCAGTTGGAACAGTTGGAAAAAGAGAATGCGCCCTTATTTGACGGATTCGCGGAAATGGATTACTGTCTGTTTTTGGAAACACATCTGGATTATGGGGTTTCACTTGATTATTACCGATATGGTATTTATGGTGATTTTGTTCGGACAATGCAGGAGGGAGAATCAGTATATTTAGCATTAAATGAAAAACTAATAGGAAATAAGTTGGCATTATGTACCCATACAGAATGGTATGCTAACATGGAACCGTTTATCCAGAATATAGCACTAGATTTGGAATGGGTTATATCCAGAAAGTATACAGATGTAGCGGCAAAATTGAATATAGATAAAGCATATTATCAAGGACAAGAGCTAGAACAAAAAGAATTGGAAATAGGGTCAGAAACTGCGCTTTTTGAATTGCAGAGAAAAGAAGGCGATGGAACATATGAACTGATGGAGGAAGAATCGTTAAAGAGATGGGATGAAATAACCGCGACTGTATGGGGAAGAAAAGACAGTTTGCCTGATTTTATAAGGATAAGCATAAGTAGCATAGATGAGTATGGAAAGCTGTTGGCGGTTGCCATGCCGGACAATACAGGTATCGTAATATACAGCATGGAGAGCGGAGATGAACTACAGTATATTGATATAGCAGACAGCATCGACACTGACTGGCCGCTTGAGGTATCACAAATAAAGGGAACTGCGGAGAGTGGTTGGTATGTAGAAGAATTGGAAACAGGGAAGAAGACATGCATTTATATTGAACCTTGGCAAGAAGACTATGGCAGTACGATTTGCAGCGGCAGATGCGTATGGATTCAAAAGGACAAGTTATTGCAAATAGTATCGGAGGAAACGAATGAGTAAGTGGAAACAGGCAGTATTATTATTTTTTTGTTTTAGCGGTCTTTGTTTGTTCGCATGCGGGAAAGACGAGCCAGAGACAGTGACGGAAATCATAACGATTGAAGAAACAATAGCGACAGAAGAGGCGGGAACAGCAGAAACAACAGAAATAGAAGAAATGTCGGAAACGGAAGAAGCGGCAGAAACGAATCTTCCGGATATTGAGCAGGAAATAGAAGAGTACAGAATGCATTTTATTGAGTTATATACAAGCAATGCAATGGAAGAGACAGAAGATAGAATTAATATAGAAGAAATGGAGATAGATTATGGGGATAACGGTGAACCTGCAACATTAATAAAATATACGGATTTATCTGGTGAGAAATTGCGGTATCAACTACAGTTTTATGGTGAAACTGGACGGAGCAGCATAGATTATTATTTATGCAAAGATTTTGTTCTCATCAGCAGGAAATACGATTATTACAGCAGTTGGGTATTAACTGCGGATTATTCGGATGTGCTGTACAGTACGATAGAAAACTGGATTGTTATGGATGAAAATGTGTACTTTTTACATAGTGACGGAGAATTAGAGAAAATTGAAAAGACACAGTTGGAGGCTCCGACATTGGAGGAGATAGAAGCCTTTGACATGGAAATTACGGGAATTAAAAATAGAGAAGAGTTAAAGCAATACTATGGCGTTTATGAAATTACGGATTTTTGGCCTACATTATATTATTATAGAGGAGATCCATATGACAGGTTACGAGTGCAGGAAGCGGATATGATGCTTGGTCATATTGTGGAGATTAAAGAAGATTTCTTAGAAACGTATGAATGTTTTCGGTGGGCGGCAGTGTATGATGGTCATGAAACACGGATAGAAAATTATCAGATAGAAAAGGTCTCTATTGAAAATCCCGCATATGAGTGGGAGCGCATAAATCCTGCTTCAACAAGCTTGGAAGAATTTGCAGGCCGGCTTAGGGTAGATTTTCCGATTGCACCAGAGTTTGAAGACTGCAGGGAAAAGATTTGTGGTCGGATTAACGTTAAAGTGGATTCGTATTATTGGCAGGAGTATTATGTAATGGAAGACGGAATTATGATGCATTCCATAATAACAGGACAATATTTCTATCTAAAGAAGCTGGATAAGGAGCCTGATAAAGCGATGCCTGCAGAAGAGTTATCAGAAGAAGAGAAAGAAAAAATAATACAGGATGTATATGGAAGCTATACAATAACAGAATTTATGCCGACAAAGTTTTATCCGGCGTTAGATTCAGGAGGAGACATACTTTTGCCGCAAGGGGAGGCAGATATGATGATTGGCAGAGAGATTGTTATAAATGAGCAATTATTTACAACATATGATAATGGACGATTACCCAATTCTCAATTTACGAAGCGGTTGATGGATGAATATCTGTTAGAGAAGATAGAGATTACAACGCCGGATTATCAGATAGAAAGAAAAAGCAGGGATGATATTTTCGGACTGCGTGATGATATGCTGCCGGAAGAAATGCGACAGGAAGAATATATCGAAATAAATGTAAACCCCGGATATGGAGAGTCAATATTTGATTCGCTGATTCCTCAGATATATCTGCTGAATGACGGCAGGCTTCTGTTGTATGCTATGGGGGAATATTTTTTGTTGGAGAAGGCTGAAAATTAAAAATTTGAAAAGAGGGTTATCCATGAACTCAAAAAAAATGATACTGGCGGCAGTTACTTTATGCCTGCTGTTTAGCGTAGACAGCATAATGTGTGCTGCCGGGGATATCTCTTCGGGCGGAGAGCAGCATCTTACTTATGAAATTAATGATAATGGGGAGGCGGTAATCACCGGAGGGAGCTGCGCTGACTATGGCCGCATTGCGATTCCGGAGACCATAGACGGATACCATGTCGTTGGTGTTGCAGACCGGGCATTTGCTTACAGGCAGGATATACACGATTTAAGGATTGATGCCGGAGTGCGGTATATCGGAGCCTATGCTTTTGCCGGGTGCAGAGAGATGCATACGCCGAGTCTGAGTGAGGGGCTACAGGCAATCGGGGAAGGCGCTTTCCGGGATAATCTGTTTACAGGCAGAATAACCTGGAAAGGGGATGTGTTCCTGCCGGACAGCATCCTGTCGATTGATAAGGAGGCGTTCGCTTGCTGCAGCAGATTGACGTATATTGACTTGCCGCCGAATGCGGACATTGCATTAGATGCTTTTGAAGATACGCCGTGGCAGGAGGCGAGGGATGAAGTTTTTCAAATCCGTGGAAGCAGTTTGGAATACATAAACAACAATACGGATCCGGTGCTAAGCATTCCTTATGGGGTGACAAGTCTGGGGGAAGATAATCCAATGATTGTGGATGATGTTTCCGGACAGACAGTGTATGAAGAGATTATTCTCCCTGACACACTGGTAGAAATCGTGGATAGAAGTCTGATGGGTATCAGGGTTAAACGGATAGAGATTCCCGGAGGAGTAAAGTATATTTCTTTCGGAATACTTCATGATGGAGAAGTGTCGGAACTTGTATTGTCAGAGGGAACAGAGACTATCGGTCTCGGCGCATTTGCCGGTATTGCCGGATTGGAAACAATCCATATTCCGGATTCCGTACGGATAATAGAAGATCAAGCTTTTGCGGGATGCAAGGATTTGAGGCGAATCACCATACCGGGAACGGTGGAGAAAGTAGGGGGGCATGTTTTTTTGGGATGTGAAAGTCTGACGGAAGTTGTCTATGAAGAAGGAATTCAGGAGATTGGCGTTGGCAGATATGACGATACACAGATAAAACGGATACAGTTTCCGGAAAGCACAGTCAGTATTTGTGGGGGGCTGTGGAGGACTCCAAGTCTGGAACGAATCTATATTCCGGCGGGAGCGGTAAATGTAAATGATACTATCTTTGCCTCCAGAGATAAATGCCATGATGCTCCTATTACTGTATACGGACAGAAAGGAAGCCGGGCGGAGGAACTGGCGGTTCAGAGCGGATATAAATTCGTTGAGGTAGAGAGCGGAGATGAGATGCCATGAGGAAAATATGGACAGAACAGAGAAAGAAAAAGTTCAGGAATGCAGGCATTCTGGCGGTGGCACTGTGCGTTGTTATAGGCATTGCGGTTATGAAACAGGATAGGGAAGAACAGGGCGGGGAAGAACTGTTGGGTGAGCCTATAGTGGCTGATACGGATACGGCAGATCCTGATACGGATAAACAGTGCGGCGGTTACTGTTATGAGATTCTGTCGGATGGATACACTGTGAAGATAACAGCATATCAGGGCAATGAAACAAAGCTCTTTATACCGGCTTATATAGAAGATAAGTCAGTGAGAGTCATCGGAGAACAGGCTTTCAAGGATAATAAGACAGTGGAGCGTATTTATCTGCCGCAGGAAGTGGTGGAAATCGGAGAAGAGGCGTTTGCAGGGTGTGAAGCGTTACAGGATATCTATATTAATGAAAATGTGAAACAGATAGGAAAAAGAGCCATAGCAGACTGTCCGCTTTTGGAGGAGATTGTATTTCCTGAAGCGTTAGGTACGATAGAGAGCATGATATGTCAGGGCGACACGGGACTGAAACAGGTTACGATACAGCCAGCGGTGTCAGAGATTGCAGAGGATGCGTTTACAGGGTGTGAGAGCCTGCGGCTGGTATATGGAGAGAGTGAATTTGCCCGAAACTATGCGCAGGAGAATGATTTCGTATATGTCGATATGGAACGGGTTAGGGAAGAAGGGAACTTGGTTTGGTAAGACAGACTGTGGGTTATATGGGAGTAAAAACAAATGAACACTTTTTTAAAGCGATTGCGGAATATATGTGTCACCTTAATTTTGATGATGGGTGTTTATGAATATGCCAGGGCAACGGGAATATATCAGGTGAAAGATATCAATACTGAAACAGCCGTTCCGGAAAGCAGTGCCGATAATGAGAATGAGAGAAAACCAGACAATGAGATAAACCTGAAAGAAGTGCCGGAACGTGGAGATGACGTGGCTTGGGATTGGCGCTATTTTGCCTATAAAGACCTGCTTATTTTGGAACATGAGCGTGTGTACAAAAAGCAGGACGGGATGTATCAATTGATGGAGCAAAGATTGAGAGCGTTGTAATCAAAGATAACGGAGATATAGAGCCGATAACATTGCTCGGAGAGAAGCCAAGGGTATATTTGGACAATGGATATTTGGTGAGGGGGAAAGCATGGCAGGAAGGGTATGTGACATTTTATGATTACGCCGGAAATGCAGTCAATACCTATCGGCTGATTGACGAGGATTATATTGAGAAGGGCTATAAACTGGAAAATCTGATATATTGCGATAATATAATAACCGGATTATATGTGCAGGAGGATACCCGGGAATTGTACGTTGCCCAGATAAGGGCAGAGATTGAATAGAAGGAAAACATTAGATACTCAAAAATTGAAAAAGAAAATTGAGGAATAAAGAATGAAACTTGGTACAACGAAAGGTTCTTTAAACAAACTTATTTTAGCCGACATCATTATAATTGTATTATTGTTCTTAGGTTATCAGGCAGTAAAGATAAGCAATATGCCACCGATGGAAGATATCTATATTAGTTCGTTTGATGCGTGGGCAGAAGATAAAGAGACTATTATTTATAAATATGATGCACAGATTGGGACTGTGGAAGAAGTGGGAAGGGTTTCGGGATATTTTTTCCATTGCAAAATTGATAGGGAAAAAAAGTACATAGTGGGATTGAGAAACGCTACCATTTATCCCCCTGAAGAGGAAAAAGAAATGCCGGGAGTTGAATTTGGAGTTGTGAGATTTTCTTTGTCAGATGGGACATCAGAAGTTATATTAAGTTATGATGAGATAAAGGAACTGGAAACAGGAAAGCTTCTATGGGAGTATTCTTTCCCATGTGGTGATGGAGAGAAAATAGAGTTATGCTATCATAACAAATATTCGACTATTATTGTTTATGATATAGAAAAGGGAGAAAAAACAAGGATAGCTAGACCGGATAAAGCGTGGTATGTATACGATATAAGAAATGATATTATATGGTATAGAGCAGTAAGAAAAGGACGGAATAATGATATCGTTAAATATAATATGACAACAAGAGAGAAAAAAATAATAGTTCCGAATGTAGATGAATGGAACTGTGCCATATCTGATGATGGTACGAAGATTGCGTTCTTAAAGGGTGGTATAGATGATATATATTTGTATGATGTTAACAGAAAAAAAGAAAAAAGGATTAGTAAATCAAGTATAAATAGTGGCTTTGAGAGTGTCACATTTTACTCATCAGAATGGGATAGAAGTGGTAACTACTATTATTATATAGAACATGCCAGTTGGATTATAGGCGGCAGTACAAGGATTAAAGCTTATAATGTACAAACGGGGACAAGTAAATGTGTATGTTCGTTTCCAAGTGAGTCTTCCAAATACAGATTTTGGGAGTTTATCAGACATGCAGAATGATATGAAAGAAGAGTTTAAAAAATATGAAAAAACGTAAAAAGTTATAGCATTTATCATTGCGCTGCAATTAAAATAGTGATAAAATATAAACAGGATATAGAACCCTGCCATACAACAGGAGGAAAAGTGTATGATAATAACGAATACACCATACGATGATGTGTTCCGCACATTGCTGAATGATTGCAGTGCGTTGATTATACCTGTTATTAATGAAGTTTTTGGGGAATGCTATGCAGGAGATGAAGAAATAGTATTTGCGCCAAACGAGCATTTTCTCAATCGGGAAGGCGGAGAAGAGCAGGAGCGGATTACGGATACCAGTTTTAAGATTATCGGAACGGAAACAAAGAAATATCACTGGGAATGCCAGAGCAGCCCGGATGACAGCATGTTAGTCCGGTTCTTCGAATATGATACCCAGATAGCTTTAGATGAAGGGGAGATACGCGAAAATGTTTTGACAGTGACTCTGCCTCATTCGGCGGCGCTATTTTTAAGATGCAGGCAGACAACACCCGATAAAATGGGGATTCGGATTATAACGCCGGGAGGGAGCGTTTCTTATGAGATCCCGGTAATGAAACTGCAGCGGTATACATTGGAAGAAATTTTAAAAAAAGAACTTCTTTTTCTGCTTCCTTTTTATATTTTTTCACACGAAAGCCGTTTTATGGAGTATAATAAAGATACGACCAAAATGGAACCTTTATTGAAGGAATATGAGAAAATAGAAAACCATCTGGAAGAATTATTAAATACAGAGAAGATTACAGAGTATACGAAATGTACAATTACCGATATGTCCAATAAAGTGCTGGAGCATATCGCGGAAAAATATGAAAATGTCAGAAAAGGAGTGAGCTCTGTTATGGGAGGCAAAGTTCTTGAATATGAAGCGAAGACAATAAGGAATGAAGGAATAAAAGAAGGTCTTCAAAAGGGCAGGCTGGAAATGCTGTTTGACCTTGTACGGGACAATCTTTTGTCGATAAAAGATGCCGCTTCGCAGGCAAAACTCACGGAAGAAACTTTCAGGGAGAAAATGATGGACAGCGGCAGATAAACAAAGCTTACTAAGTATGAAAACAGGGAAATAACACGTTATCAGGTTATTTCCCTGTTTTTGTTATATAGGAAAATATGTCACAGTGTTAAAAAAATTTGAAATGTAACACTTTTGTAACAGATATGATGCAAAAATGATGCATTGATGGTTTATGATGTATGTAGAAAAGAACAGAAAATACGGAAAATGAGGAGCGTATGGCAAAGGAAAGGAAGTAAAAGAATATGAGAAGAATGAGCAGAATACCAATATGTGCCATTATATGCAGTTTGTTTATCTTTACAAATGCAATGCACGTAGAAGGAAGCGGAGAAGCATATTTGGAAGATACAGAGTTTTGCAGTATCAATGATTTTGAGGATTTTCATTATTATCTATTTTGCAATACTAATATAAGTTTAGGAACAACACCGGAGGTTATAAACGCATTTATCGGAAATGAAGGGGAAACGATGGAAGCAGGAATAGAACTCTATCAGAAATATATGGAACCGCTTCGGACGGATGATCATGAAGAAAATATGGAACTGTACTATATTTCTCCGGACTGCAAATTGACTGTAACGAGGGAAGAACCTGTGAGAGGAGATCATATGATTACCAGATGGAGTTCTTTTGATGGAGGAGAAGCGCAGAATGTAAAAGAAATAGACAGCCGCGACAGGACTTATTTCCATATCATAAAAAGTGGGGACGCCTATACGGTGGTGGATGGGGAGATATTTTATAAGAATGAAGATAGATTATATGAACAAACAGGATACCACTGTGTGAGCCGCAATGAACAGGGAGATGTGGGGACCGGATATAAATTTGAATATGATGAATCGGGAAAGAGCACACAGAAAATGGCAATATTTGATTTAGAGAGCACAGAGGTTTTGTGGACCTTTTATCAGGAAGAGGAAAAAGACGGATATGTGTGTCAGATTCAGGGAGATAAGGAGAGCGGAAAAGTAATCTTTAATGTAGAGAATCGTTATTATTATGAGTTTGCTTATCCTTCCGGAGAAACCAGATATCTTGGGACGGATATATATTGCCCATGTTACAGCCCGGACGGAAAGTATTTAGTTTATTCCAGCCCTTGCTGTGAGGATTGGTATGATGTGGATGAGAAGGCTGCTGAAGAGATGGAGAGGATTCTGCCGGGAATCTATATCTTAGAAGTGGAAACCGGAAAGACAGCGTACATAAAGCAGGATATGAATGATATACATTGGGCTGCAACGCTGGATTATCGCAGCTTTGAGTGGTTAGAAAAGGACTGCTTTGAACAGGTTATGGAGGAAAACAATGAAAAATAAAGAGAAATTTAATATACTTATCCTTTGCGGATTACTGTTCCTATCCGCCTGTGGTGCATCAGATGAGTCACAGGCAGATGAGGAGAACGAGATTTCCATGGAGGAGCCGGTAGAGGAAACAGGCAGTGAAACAATATATGAAACTGAGCAGGAAGAAGAAACATCATCTATAGAAGAAACAGAGACTGCACAGGAATCCGAAGATGACGAAGAGTGGACGGACACTTTCTATGTGCCTGCGGATGAACTGCAGGGGAATTATTTGGGGTATAGCTATATCAGATTGCCGCGAACGGCATCTATTACATATTATGAGCAGGATATGCCGTACCTGCTGGATGAAGATATGGTCGGCAAAGGAATCTATATTTCGGATTACATGTGTGAGACAGAAGTATTTCTCGGAAATATTTTAAAGGATGTTGTGACAAATCGAGGAACAGTCAGTGATGAAAACAGACAGTACTTTACAGAGAATGCGCTGCAGCAGTTAGCGGATACAAACTGGGAATCTTTAGATACAGAGTGGGAGCCTGACCTGTATATCTATGACAGATATTACGAAATGAATCCAGTATCCGGAGGAGGATATCGGTTTTTTTATCACTTTTATCCGAATCAGGAAGAAATAAGGAAAGAGGAGCCGGAAGAAGAGACGAACGAGGTAAATATTATGCTTTATGCTGATGGCAGCGGAAGAATTTGTGAAATAGCGTCAGGTATCAGTGTAGAACCGGCGAGATTGGGCAGGATTGAAGCGGGGATTTTGCCGAATGGATTGTTTGATGATGATTACAATGAACAGATAATCAAGGATGGCAGTCCTTGTCATGAGGATATGGTGTGGGACTTTGAACGGCATTTTAGATGGTTAATGTATCCTGATGAGGTTTATGAGCAGGATAATGAAGGGATGTTCGCATCCGGATATGTCTGCGTCAGTGCCGAAAATCTGGCGGACATTTTTCTTCATGTGATGAGGAACAGAGGAGCGGATGCAGAGAAGTACGAGGAATGGTTTGAATACGATAATGATTTTTCAAATTTTACAGGTACAGACTGGGAATCGCTGGGAGAGGATTGGATTGTGGATGAGAAATACGACTGCTTTTTAATAGACTGCATTTCCGATGCCGGATGGGCAGGATTTCAGTTTTACTTTTACCCCGATTTTAAGTCCATGGGTGTGGATACAGCGAAGATGGTTGTGATAAACTGTTATGTTGGTGTTTCTTATGGATTGATTTTTGGTAATGATATAAGCATTTTTCCGATATCAGAGGAAGAATATCAGGCAGTCAAGCAGAAGCAGGAAGAGAGCAGGACTCTGGTGGTGGAAAAAGGAAATGTCTTATCAGGAACCACAGAAGTAGCAATCCCCATACTCGATAGGAAGGTGGAGTATATGTTAATCAGTGAGTTTGACCCTGACAGTGTAGCTGTGGAGCATAGCAGCAGAAAAGTGAAAGAAGAGATATGGGGGTTTACGGATGCGGCAGAAGCAGGCGATTATCTGGCGCAAAAGTTTCTGAAGGATTTTGAGGAAAATAATGTGTGGAAAGGAGAAATAAATAGACTTAACAAAGACAAGAGCGCCCTATATGATGAATTGTTTGCCATAGACCTGTTTATGGAAGATGGATGGAAAGCGGACGGAGAATATGACTGTTACTGTGTAAAGCCCAATGAGGCGGAAGGGTGTATGCACTTGCAATATTACTTCTATCCTGAGCGGACAAGCGAAGAGCAGACCGCGAAAATTCTTGTCATAGATGTGTATTTTTCGGAAGAGGGAATTGAGTATATGGGAGTGAATCAGTTTCGGGCGGAGTAGGGCAAGTATGATATATTCTTTTTAGAAGAGTAGTACTAATGCCATTACTAGCACAGGGAGGAAAGCAAAAATGAAAAATGCTTTGAAAATTTCGTTGTGTCTATTTTTATTGATATTTTCGTGGTTATTTATAGGGATATTATTTCTCAGAAATCTGTCTTTTACCGCATATAATATCCGTCCGGTAAAAGAGTGCAGTAAATTTCTTGAAAAAACATATGGTAGAGAGTTCAAGCGAACGAGGGAGCCTGTTGCGTATTATGGAAAGAACGGCTATCGTGTTTGGAAGATACCGTATGTTGATGATGCGGGAACGGAGTTTTATGAGTATTATGTACATCTCTATGATAGTTCAGAAGATGGTTTTTATCCTTTTTTCATTGGAGATGAAAGCGGGGTTCGGGATTGGTATTGGCAAAAGGAACTTCAACGAGTATATGGGGAAACGTTTAATCTGGAACAGTATCAAGTGGCTGAAGAATTAGGGATAATGAAATATAAGTTTGAGATAAAAGATGAAAACGATATAAGCAAAGCAGCGAATATTATCGCAGTTACATTAAAATATACTGTTGATAATGTTGAGACAATATCAGAGAATGTTGTTGGATACTCAATTATCTATGACGGACGGAGTATATGTAATATATATCCGAATAACCCGGATATGGAAAGACTGTTAGAACTTTGCTATCAAGATGAAGAAGATATTTATCAATATATATACGATGAAATATTCAAAAGATATCAGAAAAAAATTGAAAAAGAAAAACAACTAATTAATTATTCTGTAGATGAATTAAATGCATTAACATGTGGTCTCTACAATGGAGGTAATTATACCAATTCTGAAAATTTAGATTACCATTTAATAAAATCAAATGGAGAATGTACAAAAGCAGAAGCACTGGATATTGTGGAGAAAGGAAAAGAGAAAGGATACTATGAGAATCAAGGAGGGAGATATAGAAGAAGATTAATGGAGATTAATATTTATTATAATGGTGACTACACATTTTATGATGATAATGAAATAGAAGCTTTAAAAGAAGTTGTTTCAAAGGATGAATGAGGATGAAAAAAAGGTTGAAAATCAGTTTATTCGTTATTGGGTTATGCATCATGTTTGTATCCGGCTATCTGTATGCAGGCCACAGGGATTATCTGGATAGGCAGAAAGAAGTTCTGTTTACGGAAGAGCGTGTGAAGGAACATGATGAAATCTGGTTTCAAGGCTATATGTCTAAGGCATGGAAATATGATCTGACGGAAGAAGAACAAGATTTTTTAAAGGAACATGTATTTGGAAAATGGTATTTTTCCAAAAGAATGTCTGCGCTGGAAGAAGGGGATGAGAGTGAGGTTAATTTCAGTGAACAGGGAATAGAAGCGATAAAAGATAATATTTTTATGACATATACCAGGTTCTATACGGAAAGTTTGGGATATACGGAAAGCACATTTTCTACAAAAGAGGATATGTACTTATTTGCGGCATATGGCGGAATGGCATCGGTGCAATATCCTGTTTATCATATAGAAGCTGATGAAGAATGTGAACTGGTGCATGTGTATTATGATCTGGGATACGATGAGCAGGAGAGTGCTTCTGTTGATGTTTGTTACGCAGGTGATATTTACGTCAATCCGGAAGATACGGATGTTCTTTATCTGGATTTATGCGGATTATGGGAATTGAAGCGTGTGGAAAAGTAAGGTTATCGTGGGAGATTGACAATGAAGAAAATAGGGAAGTTGTGCAGCGTCTTTTTGTGCTTAGGCAGTATGTTTATGATAGGATATTTTTGTTTTGGGAAAATAGGCGTTTTAGAAAAAAAGAGAGAAATACAGCGGTTTACGGAACTAAACAATGCAAGAAACTGTGATGAAAAAAACTATGGAAAAGATTTGACAGAGGAGGATGCCGAATTCTTACAGGAGCATGTATTGGGGCAATGGAGATTTTCCGAAAGAATTATGCCGGTTAGCGGAGAGAACATCAGCGAACAGGGAGTGGAAGAAATGAAAACACTTACCGTCACTTATGATAAGGATTTTGTCAGGATAGACGGATATGATCAAGCCACTTTTTCTGAAGCGAAGGATATCTATTTTTATAATCAGTGTGGTGGAAACAATGCGGTAAATTTCCCTGTTTATCATGTCAGAAGGCATGTAAACGAAAATAGTATTCCTATCAGTAACGATGGTTTTCAGATAGAAGGAGTCGCTTTTCCGTTAAAATGCGAACTGGTATCTGTGTTTTATACACTGGGTTATGATGAAGAATCTTATCCTTCTGTCATATGCCCTTATGGTTATGCCGCAGGCTTGATTTATGTTAATCCTTATGATACGGATACGATTTATTTAAGTTTCTGCGGTCTGTGGGAATTGAAGCGGGTACAAGTGTGAAAAAATGATGAGATTATGAGTCAGGAGAAAATGATTATGAAAAAAGCAGGAAAAATAAGCGGTATCATAGCTGTATCATGCGCCATGTTTATCATTGGCTTCTGGTATGCATGCAGGATTAATTTTCAGGAAAAACAAGGGGAGATACCGCCTGCTGAGCAGTATATTCAGGACAGAGGGAATCCACGCCTGCCCTGGTACGAGGAACTGACGGAAGATGAGAGAGAGTTTTTAGAGGAACATGTGGTGGGAGAATGGAGTTTTTCAGAAAGAGTCATTGCATTGGAAGAAGGATTCAGCGAACAGGCTGTGAAAGAATTACAGAACGTGCGGATTGTATTTCATAACGACGTTGTGCAATGCTCAGGGTACCGCCGGAGCACTTTCTCTGAACCGGAGGATATTTATTTATTTGCGGCATATGGCGGGGAGATGCCGGTGAGAGATCCCGTTTATCATATAGATAGTAATGTGGATGAGGAACGGATCTGCCTGCGGGATATTTATGCGGATGAAGGAGTGTATTATGCTCCGTTTCCAGAAGAGTGTGAACTGGTACATGTGTATTATGACCTGGGATATGACGAAGAGAACTATCCTTCTGTGGATATCTATTATTATGCAGACGATTTTTATGTAGACCCTGATAATACGGAAGTATTATACTTGAATTTTGGCGGGTTATGGAAACTGGAAAGGCAGATGGATACATATGGTTCAGGTGGAAAGTCTGAGATAGGATGAAGGCGGAGGGGGCATGGAATATGAAAAAGGGATTAAAAGCTGTCGGTGTTTTGGGACTCTTTTGCCTTATGTTTGCGGTGGGGTACTCAGGCTGCCGGACAACCGGGTTTGTGGGAAAAAAGAATGAGATACTGCTTTTCATGGAGATGAATAATGTAAGATCCATAAATAAATATATTGGATCAGATCTGGATGAAGAGGATGCGGAGTTTATATGGGAACACGTATTAGGGCAATGGAAAATTTCGGAAAGAATAATTGATATAAAGTATGATGAGAATATCAGCAGCCAGGGGATAAAAGAAATGAAAGACCTCATTTTTGTCTATGATAAGGATTTTGTCATGATAAAGGGATATGACCAGCATACTTTTTCAAACTGTGATGATATCTTTTTTTATATTAGATATGGAGGAAGCCGGGAAGTTAATCTGCCGGTCTATCATGTGGACAGGCATGTTGATGAAGACAATCTTATGCTCAGTTATCTGGCACAGGGACAGCATTCCCGATTTCCGGAAGAATGCGAACTGGTACATGTAAGGTATGATTTAGGATATGGTGCTTCACAGCCTTCTGTGTTAGCTCGCACCACTTTTGCAGCATCGTATATCTATGTTAATCCTGACGATAAAGATACTCTTTATATAGATATGTATGGATTATGGAAACTGGAACGGGTAGTGGAGGAATAATGAATAGAAATCTTTAAAAAAATTGGGATAAGATGTTGACGGGAGGCATAACAGATGAAGCATTATGAAATGGAACGAATTGCTCAAATGAAAGAAATTATAGGAGAAAAGGCAGATTTTCTTATCGATAGCCGTCTTGAAAAACTGGGGAAATTACTGGCTAGTAATGCAGATAGTATACGATGTGATTTGGAAATTGCATTAAAAAAATTAGTATCGGATAAGAAGGATGGCAGTCTGGTCATGTCTTTTCTGCGGAGCAGCTATATTTTGAACAGTCATGAATTTTATATTGCCTGCTATGAGGGAGAGCCATTTGTGGAAGAAGAACCTGACTGCACTTATTTCAGTATGAAAAGTGCTTTTAGTGGAATAGAAGAAGATTTTTATGAAATGGATGAGGAACTGCATCAAAATTTTATCCGTGTTTTTGCCGGAGAAAAAGAGGAAATCCACAGATGGTACATGGAGCGGATTTATATAGCATTAGAAAGTATAATGCAAATGGCAGTAGAGAAAATGCAGAAAAGCAAAGGGGTTAATGTGTACTATGGCGGTTATATGGAAGAGGTAAAAATAATTGGCAGTATATAACAAGGGAGAAAAAGAGATATGAAATATTTCTTAGTAGAAGTGAATGAGCAGTACATAGCGCCCGTGCCTGTCGGATGGTATGGCATAATTGATAAAAAAACATTAAGTAAGAAAAGTCCATATCAAATAGGCAATCATTTACTGTTTCCGGTTGAAAGCAATATGCAAATGGTATTTACGGATGTTCTGACATCACCATGTTTTATGGTTAGTGAAACTGTCAGGAATGTGATACGCAAATATGATTCCTTTGTTTATTTTGTAAGAATTATCTTGCTGGACAAGGAACATAGACAAAGTATGGCTTACCATATCCCGTATCTTGATACAGTTCCATATACCATTAGAAAAGATGTTGATAAAGGCGGAAAACCATATTTTGCAGTAGATAAGAAAAGTGTAGAAGAAAAAGCAGTCGTAGAGATAACAGACGGTCATAATTCACATGTTATTATGCGCATGGATTTGATAGAAAGTATTCTAAGAAGACAGGCAGTTGGGATTGGATTACGGGAAATACAGATGATTTAAGAAATACTATTAGAAAGTGCAGGTAAAGGAGACGATGGAAATGTCCGATGTGACATATTTGGATGATGAGATTTTAAAAAAGCGGGAACAAAAGAAAAAAGAAACTTACACGACATTAGAAAAGGGAATGTATTTGGACGGAAAGATTGTTCATTTTGAAAGGTGTGAATTATTTGAGGCATTTTCTATTATGCTTCCGGATTCATGGAAGCAGATGCCGATAGAATACGCAAGAATCAAATATCCGTCAGAATTTAGACCGCAGGTAATCTTAACCACAGCAGACCTTGGGATAAATATCGGATTTACAGAATTTCCGGAATCAGTGCAGTGCGACGATATAGAGGAATTAACAGAACGAATCAGGTCGGTAATACATAGAGACAATCCGAATTATTTGTTATATCCATGTGAAAATCTGTCAGAAGTGAAGGGATGCTGGTTTTCTTTCCGAAGTCATGCTATGGATAGCAGCCTTTACAATATGATACTGACTGTACCCATTGGAAAAAGAATTGTGCAGGGAAGTTTTAATTGTCCATATAAAGATTATCCTGATTGGAAAAAAGCAGTTTTAATGATGTGGAATTCTATTATGGAATTGGAGGGAATTTAAAGATGAGAGCAGTGAAATTAGAAGTCAAGCCTTTTTCGTTTGTGAGTTTTTTGAAATTAGAATGTACAAAGGAACTAAATCAACATGGTGTGATAAGAATTACAGGAATTATTGAACAGGAAAACAATCGTACATATATGAATATGGCATCGCAGGAAACATGGGTAGATGTATATGCCGTATCTGAAAACGAGGAAATGAAACATTTCTTTAGCGGAATACTGACTGGACTATGGATCAAGAAAGAAGGACAGGTTTATATTCTTACAATCGAAGTAAAAACAGGGAGTTTTTTACTGGATATAAAGAAACACACCCGTTCTTTCCAGAATTCCGGATTTCAATATTCGCAGGTGATAAATACCTGTCTGAATGCTGAAGGAGGAAGTTGTTATATATCAGAGGATAATAATAAGGCAACAGAACGTTTTCTGTTACAGTATCAGGAAAGTGACTGGCAGTTTATAAAAAGACTGGCATCTTATGCCGGAACAGTGCTTATTCCAACAGACGATACCGCAGAAAAGAAGATATGTTTTGGCTATAGGGAATCGTCCATGGCAGAACAACTGGAGGCAGACAGCTATCGGATGGAGCAGAACTATGAAGAATATGAAAAAAAGAAGGCAGCGGGATTTGCAAATCTGAAATTAACAGATTTGGTAAATTATGTTGTAGACAGCAGGGAGATTTATGGCCTCGGAGAAACCGTACAATTTGAAGGGGTAAAGCTTATTGTTGCTAAAATCAATAGTTGGCTAAAAGGACAAGAGTTATATCACGAGTATCATTTGATTACAAAAGAGAGTGCCCGGTTACTGCCAACTTATAATAATAGTCTGATAGGGGCTTCGTTAAACGCAAGAGTGACAGCAGTGGAAAAAACAGTAGTAAAGGTGCAAATCGAGGAAGATGAAAATAAGGCAGAAAGCGGGAGCCGTTGGTTCGATTATGCAACGGTATATTCGACACCTGATGGTGCAGGGTGGTATTGTATGCCGGAAGTAGGGGATATGGTCAGGCTCGTAATACCCGATTGCGTCGAAGGACATGCCTATATAGCGAGCAGCATTCATCTTGGTACGGCAGGCGGAAGAAGCAATCCTGATGAGAAATCATGGAAGAATCCGCAAAATAAGGAAATATTGTTTACACCGGATTCCATTATTTTTAGGAACAATAATGGAATATCATTGGAATTATCTGATAAAGATGGTGTAAAAGTAAACAGCAATAAAGATATCATAGTTCAAGCTGACGGAAATATTCAGATAAAAAGCCAAAATGCCGGGGTAAACATGGCTGCTGAAACTGCTATATTGATGCAGCAGGGAGCAGCTAAAGTAGAAATTAATAATGATATCAATATTAGTGGCGGAAAAATTTATATGAATTAGGAGAA